>CAZZLE010000086.1:0-2373 GCA_964654595.1 uncultured archaeon
CAATGAGAGCGGATACTTCAACGGCAGCATAGACGTTGCCGGAAAGGGTGTTGATAACACCTCACTAATTACAGCCATGACGATCTTAAACGGCAACAGCTCCGAGTTCGGACCAAACGCAAGAATCTCAAAGAGGTTGAACATCTCTGCCGAGATAACGTTGCTTGGAATGAATGCCACGATAAAGTTAAAGGCTTTTGAAAAAGCAAGGAATGTTAGGGTTTACTGGGAAAAGCCTGAAGGATTGAACGTTGCCTTCAGCGGGGACTATAACGATAATGGCTCAATCGGGAATTTCTACTGGTGGAAATTCAATTCAATCAGTAAGTATGAAGAAAAATACATTTATCTGAACTTCACGCCCTCGGGTGCTTTTTCGCTGAGCGATGCACTTAAAATAGGTGTTGACCCACAGTGAGCTTTGTGATTCTCAGCTTTTGTAACTCTTTAATAATCCAAGTCTTGAATTCAGAAAAATCCGCTTTTATCTTTTCTCGGGCCGGATACCCATTCTGCAGTTTAAATAATACCCCCATACCTGTCTATCTCTCCCCTCTTAATTCTGGTGGAAGATATGGGTTTTCCGTCTTCAGCCATAATCCAGTCAACCTTCACTATGGTTATTTTTCTCTTTCCGAGTTCCTCTCTCTTCTGGTTAATCTTCAGTGCCATTTCATAAGTTTCAGGAGAGACAACAATATACTCAAAGTCAACCTCCAGGGTTTTCCCGTAGGGGTTTGTGATCTTGACAATCTCAGGCTCAAAACCGTACTTCCTGAGAACGTACCTCCTGACGTTCTCCGCTCTTATCGAGAAGGGCAGAACACTTCTGATTCTCGCTCTCGCCATTCTGTCGCTCGTTATTCCAATGGTTATTTCCTTACCCCCCAGCCTGATCGCAACATCTATCAGCTTTTTGTGTCCCTCATGCAGTGGTTCAAACGTTCCGCCGAGTGCTACCTTCACGCTCGTTCATGGAAGGTTTGGAAATAAAAGGACTTCTGTTTTCGCTGTAAGACTTCAAAAACCTTTCCGTCCATTTCGATAGTGTGCATGCAAAAGAATCAACTTTTGGGCTTTCTGTCAAAGTAGGGGCTCTTACCCAAGGCTGAAAGCGGAATCCCCATAACAACATCGCTATCAATCATACCGAGCTTTTTGGCAGCAATTCCAATCCTGTACATTATTCTTGTGTCTATTCCAAGGATTGCAGAAACTTTGACCGCTGAACCGAGGGCGATGCCGAGGTCAATGATTCTGAATGCACAGTTCGGTCCAACAAAATTCTCTCCTCTCCTATCAGCCTTCTTGAACTCAGAACAGCTCTCAAATCCGCATGCCTGACAGTTTACCCCCACGGTCCTGTCTCCCTTTGCACCCAGAAGCAGTATTGCCTGTGATTTCCTGACACTCTCTGCATCTCGAATGAAGTCCCTGTCACCCCCCTCTGCCATTTTTTCCATCTGAGCTGCAATTTTTTCAATTTCCTCCCCATCAACGTAAACAATCTCGATTACATCTTCACCCTTAGACTTGGGAGCAGTTCTTGCAGATTCAGCCATCAGAAAGGCTGCAATCCTGATCCCATCATTTTTGAAGTCCTTTTCGTTGAGGAGCATGTTCTTAATTGATACTAAAAAATAAAAATTTTTCGTCAAATACACAGAGTCCGGGTTTTGCTTAAAATCTGTTTCGTTTGCAAATTTCTTTCTGAATGAATTTAGAGCTGTACGAATGGATAAAGTGGCGAAAAATTAAAATAAGACACTGTTAATGAGCGAACATGCTCATTTCCGAGATGCATGGAGGTGTTGAGGCCGTTAAAGTTGGAACTGAGGTAAACGGGAGAGTTTTACACTGGGTTTACCTTTACCGCTATAGAAACATCCTTTTTGATGCCGGTTGCCCCAATGTGGCGAAGGACGTTTTCGAACACTTCAAAGGTAGAGAAATCAAGGCTTTGCTGATAACGCACCACCATGAGGACCACGTGGGGGCTGCAAACAACTTCAAAAAAATAACCGATGTCCATGCAGCTGAGGAAACCATTGAAATTCTAAAGAACCCTCCAAAAATACCCGAGTACAGAAAAATTGTCTGGGGGCAGCCGGAAAGAATAGAAGGATTAGAAACGATCAGGAAGGTGATGAGGTTCGATGATGTGGAGGTGAGAACGATAAAAACCCCGGGCCACAGCTCTGACCATGCCCGCCACCCTGCAGATGAAAAAATATCCCGTCCGGCCCCCGTTATCAACACTCCCCCGCTCGTCCGATCTAAGTACAGAAAAATTGTCTGGGGGCAGCCGGAAAGAATAGAAGGATTAGAAACGATCAGGAAGGTGATGAGGTTCGATGATGTGGAGGTGAGAAC
>CAZZLE010000087.1:0-1655 GCA_964654595.1 uncultured archaeon
AACAAACAAAAGGATAGATTCCGTTAGGGAGGAGTTAACTGCAAGAATAGATGAAACAAACAGGAAAATCGATTCCGTAAGAGAGAATCTTGCATTGAGAATCGATGAAACAAACAGAAGAATTGACATCCTCTCAACAAGACTCGAGGAGAACACGAGAGAGCTTGGAGAAGTGAAGGCAGAGATTGCTGCGCTGAGATCGAGGCAGGAGATAATAGAGGATCTTGTCAGGAGGGTCAGGAAGCTTGAGGAGAAAGTTTTCGCATGATTTTATGAAAAGTAGGACTTTGGGACCCAGTATTCTGGGAGATCTTAACTTCTTTAAAGGCCTTCCAGCTCATCGAAATCTGACAGAGAAAGTTGTTCTTGAGTTTTGAGGAGGCAATAGTTGTAGCATCGCAGAGAGTGGAGAACATGAAGTGGAGGGAACTCGTTACGAGACAGACCTCCCTTTCATCCTTTTTCGTTATTTTGAGTTAGCCTGATACCAACGGAGTAACCTTACATTACTCCCTCGGCAAACCGAGAAGCGATTTCACCATGTTCTCCCTTGCCCACTCCTTCTCGCTGACGAACTCCATCAGCATTACTTTCTGAGATGGCTTTGGGAAGCATGCAGCCACAACCTCGTCAATGCTCTTTCCCTCAGCATAAAGCTTCTCGGCCTTTTCCTTTAGCCCTTTAAGGTAGTCCAGGTACTCAACAACATCATCTCTGCTCGCCACGCTGACACCCGTGTAGGCATAGCTGAAATCGTATTTCAGAACTTTTTCGATGGACTCTATCGTCTTAAGCAAGTCCTCTTCCCGCATGCAGACCATCTGGGAGGTGTTGATAACGAGGTCTCCACAGAAGAGCTTGTCGTCAACAAGGTAGCTGACGTGGTCGAAGCTGTGGCCAGGGGTTTTTATCATTCTCACTTCACTTCATTACCTCCTTCGCCGGCTTTATCTCCTCTATCCTCTCCGACTTCTCCCAGGCAATCTTCCTGTACTCTGGTATGTCTGGAGGGTTCCTCAAAATTTCGATGGACTCTTCAGGAGCTATAAACGTCGGTTGTCTCGTTGAAAAGATTAACAGCGCTTACGTGGTCTTCGTGGTGGTGCGTTATAAGCACGGCCTTGATTTCTCTCCCTTTGAAGTGTTCAAAAACCTCTCTTGCCGCATTAGGACAACCGGCATCGAAAAGGAGGCTGCGGTAGTAGTAAAGGTAAACCCAGTGCAGAACTCTCCCCGCACCTCAGTGCCAACTTTAACAGCCTCAACGTCTCCGTGCATCTCAGAAATGAGCATGGTAATTGATTAACCGATTTCTATTTCAATTTTTCCAAATAATGAACTTTAGCGAAAAACTTTTTCAAGAAATTGGTGCTGTTACATCTTCCTTGGAAATTAAAAAGGACCAGGGATTTAACCCCACCCATGCAGCTCCAGATAGAAATACCCCTGCAGTTAACCATAGACATCCAGAATAAAAGGATTCCCATTCAGGAGCTGACTTCTGCTTTAAAAGGAATTGAAGCTGCAATCTTAGGAAAAGTTCTGGAGGAAATAGATAACGTACTCATCACTTCAATGCAGAAAGGATACGGCAAAAACTATTACCATAAACACAGCAGAGAGAAGAGAACAATTGTTTGTTGGGAAGTTGGTCG
>CAZZLE010000088.1:0-5691 GCA_964654595.1 uncultured archaeon
TACACGAAAGGTTTAATCGAGGCTTTGCCGAGCATCTCCAAAGATCTCGACAAGTACAAGAGTATCCCAGGAAGACCTTTGGATCTGGCCTTGAAAATCGAAGGTTGTCCTTTCAGAGAGAGATGTTCGTTCGCCTTCGAAAGATGTCGCGTAGAAAAGCCAGAACTCAGGTTCGTCAACGGCAGGTGGGTGGCTTGTCATCTATACTGAAGGTCATAGGTTTGAAAAAAGAGTTTCCCATCCGCAAAGGTTTTAAGACCTTGACGCTCAAAGCTTTACGCGGTGTCGATCTTGAACTGAACGAAAACGAGATCGTCTCGGTGGTCGGCGAGAGTGGTTGTGGGAAAACGACGCTGCTGAGAGTTTTGAAAACAGCCTTACCGTCGTCATGGTTTTCAGGTGGAACGCCGCAGATGGGTTTTTTACAAAACGTTCGAGAAATCTTGGTATTTTGAGCAGATCCTGTGAGTAGAGGATCATCTGTAAAGGATGAGCATCAACTCTTTTAATTGAATGCGAGAGTTCCAATATCAGCGAATCCATAATGAGGACATGGCTTGCAAACTAAAAAATTTTGTGAAAATGATTTATAGTTTATAATATTGCCACACAGCTTTCTGCAAGCCAAAGTTTATATTCAGCTATTACAAAGTCAAAGCGATGAAGATAAACTTAGAAGAGCTAAAATTTGGCACGGAGCTGATAAAGAGGGGATTTGCCAAGATGCAGAAAGGCGGAGTAATAATGGACGTTACCAATGCGGAGCAGGCTGTAATAGCTGAGGAGGCTGGTGCCGTGGCAGTTATGGCACTGCACAAAGTTCCGGCAGACATCAGAGCTGCTGGTGGAGTGGCAAGGATGGCTGACCCAAAGAAGATTCAGGAAATCATTGATGCGGTAACAATTCCGGTGATGGCCAAATGCAGAATTGGTCATATTGCTGAGGCGAGAGCACTTGAAGCTCTTGGAGTTGACATGATCGATGAGAGTGAAGTCCTGACACCGGCAGATGTTTTCTTCCACATCGACAAGAGGAAGTTCGTTGTCCCCTTTGTCTGCGGTGCAAGAAGTCTTGGGGAGGCAGTGAGAAGGATATGGGAAGGAGCTGCGATGATAAGAACAAAGGGTGAGGCTGGGACTGGCAATGTTGTTGAGGCAGTGAAGCACATGAGACTCATAAACAGGGCGATTTTCGAACTGCAGAAAATGAATGAAGAAAAGATATACATAACAGCCGAGAACTACGCTTACAGGTATGCAGAACTTGCTTCAAAAGTGAGAGAAGAGATGGGACTCGAAAAAGTTTCAAGAAACGATGTGGTTTTCGAAGAATACACTCTCGGTGAAATCATAAATGGAATTTATGAAATTCTGCTTGAGATCAGAAGGCTTGGAAGACTTCCGGTTGTGAACTTCGCTGCTGGAGGTATTGCAACTCCGGCTGATGCTGCACTGATGATGCAGCTGGGTGCTGACGGAGTTTTTGTTGGTTCAGGAATATTCAAATCCTCAAACCCACCTGAGTATGCCAAGGCTATAGTCGAGGCAGTCCAGCACTACGATGAGCCGGAAGTGATTGCTGAAGTCTCCAAGGGATTGGGAGAGGCGATGAAGGGTCTTGATGTATTCAAGCTCAGCGAGGAGGAGAGACTTCAGACAAGAGGTGTATGAGAGTAGCTGTTGTCGGAGTTCAGGGGGATGTTGAGGAGCATGTCCTTGCTGTAAGGAAGGCTTTAAAAAATTTGAAGATTGAGGGCGAGGTTGTAGCAACAAGGAGAGAGGGTGTAGTTTCAAAAAGCGATGCTGTAATTCTTCCCGGTGGAGAGAGTACGACCATAGGCAAACTAATTTTTTCCGACGGTATAGCTGATGAGATTTTACAGCTTGCAGAAGCTGGGAAGCCCGTAATGGGGACATGTGCCGGTTTAATTCTGCTTTCAAAGTATGGAGATGAGCAGGTTGAAAAAACCGGAACTAAACTTCTGGGTCTGCTTGATGTAAGAGTTAAGAGAAACGCCTTCGGAAGACAGAGGGAAAGCTTTCAAATACCTCTGAATGTGAAACATGTAGGAAAATTTGAGGCCGTGTTCATAAGGGCTCCCGCAATAGTTGAGGCTGGAAAAGATGTCGAGGTTCTGGCAGTCCTGGAAGATTTCATTGTTGCAGCCAGGCAAAAAAACGTTCTCGGACTTGCCTTCCATCCTGAACTGACTGATGATACCAGAATTCACGAATTTTTCCTGAAAATCGGAGAAAGCTAATGAAACTGAAAACTCACCTCCTGCTTATCTCTACAATGCTGATATGGGCTGGATCTTTTATATTCATAAAGTTTGGTCTCAGAGAACTTGACCCCTACAATCTCGCATTCTACCGTTTTCTCATTGCCTCTCCACTTCTTCTGGCATGGGTCATCTGGAGAAGGGGTTTGGTAAAGCCGAATGGTTTCGAATGGTTTCATCTGTCAATTCTTGCCCTTTCGGGAGTTACCCTGCTTTATGCCATCCAGTTCCTTGCTCTGAAGTACACCACAGCAACAAATGCTTCGATTCTCATCAACACATCGGCTGTATTTGTTGCTCTCTGGGGATTTGTCAGGGGTGAAGCTAATCCTTTGAAGATTGCCGGTGTGTTTCTGTCCTTTGCCGGTGTTATACTGATAGTTTCCAAAGGCACGCTAAATTTTTTCAGCTCAAAAACTCTGTTTGGTGATGTCCTTATGATTGTAGACGGTTTTCTGTGGGCTATCTATACTGTCCTTGGATCGAAAATGCTCTTGAAGTACGACCATGAAACCCTTACGACGTATGCATTTGTACTGGGAACTCTTTTCCTGCTGCCTTTCGCCTTTTTTGCCGGATTCGCAAACCCGGTAAGTTTTAGTTCAGAAACTGTTTTAGCTCTGCTTTACCTTTCCATCTTCTGTTCTGTTTTTGCCTACCTCGTTTGGTATTTTGCTCTAAGCAATGCGGATTCAACAAGCGTTGCCGTTTACGTTTATCTTGTTCCGCTCTTTACTGCGGTTTTTGCATTCTATGCGCTCAACGAAACACCCGATTTGTTCACCGCGATCGGGGGAATAATAACAGTTGCTGGTGTTTATCTCACGGTCAGGAATCATCAATAGGTTTATAAATCCCCGACTAAAGCAAATTCTGCATGGAGTTCAGGGTTGTTATTTCGGATCCAAAGACGGGGAGAGCATATCAGAAGGTCGTTGAAGGGGCAAATGCAAACAGGCTCATAGGGAAGCAAATAGGGGATGTCATCAGCGGAACAGTTGTCGAGCTCCCGCCTGACTACGAGCTGAAGATTACAGGCGGAACAGACAGGGATGGATTTCCAATGAGACCTGATCTTCCAGGTACAGCGAGGAGAAGATTGCTGCTCAGCGGAGGAATAGGATTCAAACCTAAGGAAAAGGGTTTGAGGAAGAGGAAAGGTGTAAGGGGCAGGGTGATTTCAAAGGACATCATACAGATTAACACCGTGGTAGTAAAGCACGGAAAGATTCCGTTAGAAGAGATATTCAAGCAGAAAGAAAAGTGAAATGGGGATCTTAGAAGATAAAAAGAGAGCACGGATTTTTTACAGATACTTTTCCAAGATTTACGACTACGTTAATCCAATCTTCTATTCTGAAGAAATGCGCAGGACTGTAGTGGACATGGCCAACATTGATGGCAATTCTCTTGTTCTTGAAGTTGGATGTGGCACCGGTTTTACCACAGAGGAGATAGCAAGAAGAGTTCCCGAGGAGAATGTGGTGGCGGTTGATCTCACACCCGAGCAGATCGTAAAGGCAAGAGCAAAGCTCGGTAAGGTTAATTATATTTTGGGGGATGCGGAAAACCTTCCATTTGAGGATGATTCCTTCGACGCGGCAATATCGGCGGGAAGTATAGAATACTGGCCCAATCCACAGAAGGGGATAGAAGAAATGACAAGGGTCACAAAAAGCGGGGGAAGAGTTGTAATTCTTGCACCAAGAAAGCCGGATAATCTTATAGCAAGAAAATTTGCGGAAAGCATAATGCTCTTCCCCTCAACACAGCAGTGTGTCTACTGGTTCATGAAGGCCGGTCTGGAAAACATAAGGTATGTCGAGATGGGGCCATACCGCTTCTGGAGTAAACTTGTGGTAATCGTAAGCGGTAAGGTTCCATGACCGGAGAAATTTTAAACAGTTTAACCCTTCACTTTTCATGGATAAAGTGAGCTACATAGGGCCACTGATTCTCGACGAGCCTGAGGAATTCTCCCTTCCAGAATTTGCAAGGCAGGCAGTGGCTATGGAGGCTGAGAGACTCTACTACTCCAACGGTAGAATTTTCTTTATCGAATACGACACTATTCATGGAATTCTCGAGGACAGGCTGGTGGTTGTGGAGCTCATAACCTACGCCTCATTCGCCACTGTGGGTGAATACAGGAACTGGATTGTCTACTACGGGAATGATGACTCAGCAGATTATGTGGAAAAAATAAAGGACATAAGAGGAGACATGACGATCATCCCGGTTCTCAGAACTCACGACAGGTTTATCAGAAAGGTAGAGGAACTGATCAGCCAGGGACAGTTCAGAAGCTTTGCTTAACAACGAAATCCGCCACTATTCTGGATATGTAGTCAAACTTCCCGAAGTAGAAGTGATCAGTCTCAACTTTTACGATCTCCTTTGGTTCTGAAGCTTCCTCAAAAATTCTCAGTGACTCCTCAAGAGAAACAAACTGATCCTGCGTTGCCACGATGAAAAGCTTCGGCACCATCGCATCTCTGAAGGAGATTGAGTTAATTTCAGGAATTGGTGAGAGGTAAATTGCTGTATTGCAGTATTCAGCGACGTTTGATGCTACCACGCTTCCAAATGAATATCCTATTATTGCTATTTTATCGTGCCTGTCTTTAAGGTAGGCAACACACTTCTTTGCATCCTCTATCTCCCCTATACCGCCCCTGAACGGCTGCTGATAGTCGAACCTCAAAACAGAGATGTTCCTCTTCATCAGATCCGAAGATATCCTCTCAAGTCTCACGTCAAATCTGTTTCCACCCATAAGCGGATGTGGCGGGCAAAGCAGTGCTGCATTCTCACCACGGATGCTGTAAGTCGCTCTAATACCATCAATAATTATTTCGGCCATTTTCTCTCCTCATTATCTCCTCAACAGCTTCTCGAGCCGAATCGGCAACCCTGCCTCCCTCACGAATAAGATCTTTCAGTTCCTCCAGATCCTCTTCACCGCCGAGTATACCAAGCATCATTGCCGCGTCCTCTCTAATCCTTATGTCCTCATGTTTCAGAAGTTTCCTTAAAGCATTCCTGACCCCCTCTACAACCTCTTTCTCACCCATAAGAGCTTCTGCAGCTGCCATTGCCCCAAGTCTGACCATGAACTCCTCGTGTCCCATCAGTTCTCCAAGAAGCTCTCCAAGCCTTTCCTCAACAACGAGAGCTTTAACATCCTCCATCTCGCCGCCTCTGAGCTTTTCAGCTAAATAATCTCTGTAATCTCCGTTTAAAGCATCCCTTATGTATTTCTCAGCTTTACTCAAATCAACAGCTCCAACAAATTTCATCTTGCCTATAAAAGTGGTTGGAACGCTCATAACATTGTACCTTTCTGCAAAATCAGGAAACATTGTGGCATCAACAATGTGATGCTCAATGGCAAATTTCTTGGCGAGAG
>CAZZLE010000089.1:0-7190 GCA_964654595.1 uncultured archaeon
TTCTCGCCAACACTGAGCGGCTTGAAGAACTCCTGCTTGTATCCAGTCGCAGTTGTAATGGCAATCGACGTCTTTTCGAGGTCAACAGGCGATCCACCGGCAGTTTGCGTTACGTAGAAGCTTATGACGCTCACTTCACCATTCGAGCCTGTCTTACCTCCATGCTCCTCGGCTGCATCAAGGTAGATATACTGCCCGTCAAGCGTTAAGCTGCTCGAAGCCTGCTTCACTCCGGTGTCAACGACCTGCTTTGACTTCTGCGTGGTGTAGAAACCAGCGCCGAGCATGACGTAGCTGAAGACCGCTGCAACCACCACGAACGCTATCAGCACTATTGCAGCTTCAAGCCCAGTGAAACCCTTTTCGTCCCTTCTAATTTTCCCAACTCCTCTCCACACCATTCAATCACCTCACATCTGAATCGACACCGACAATATATAAGAATTTTCTTATATAATGAAATTACTTTTTTCTAAGTTGAAATTTCCTTTATGAAATTTCAGAAGAGCAAGTCAGCCTGTCAAGCTCGTAATGCACTATAACAATACACTGCTCTGCAAGAAGGGAGAGAGGAGAAAGGGAGAGCTTAAGGGACGCGTAATTCTCAACAACCTCCTCCTGCTCCCGAGTTAACCCCTCATGGTCACCGAGGATGAAGAGGGGGTTTGATGGCAGCTCTGCCTTGCTTATGTCATCTCCATCCTCCTTCAGGTAGATTAAGGAGTAGCTGTTGCTCAGCTCATTCAGCAGATCTTCAAGTCCTTTTCTCGAAACATAAACTCCTGAGTGCACCTTTTTCCAGCTTTTACCGCATTCAATGCTCAGCGCTTTCCTTAGATGACCCCCTATATTTCTCTCGTCAGGGGACATTCTCCTCACCTCTCCGCCTTTGATCAGCAAAGCCTTTGGCGGTGAAGGGGGACCGAGGAGGAGAAGGTAAACCTCAACGTCTTTTCTTATGCCGTGTGAAACGAAGAGGGCCTGAGAAACACATCTGCAGAGGACATCCATTCTTCCCGCTCCGGGAAGGTCGTTAAGGCTGAAGGGCTCTGTAACAGCCTTGTTGCCCACCACAAGAAAACCTCTCAAAAGACCACCCCCGTCAGGGCAAAGTAGAAGAGGTATATGAGCACAGTTATGCCCGCAATTCTTCTCATGAGCTTGAAGTTGACCTTAACGAACTTTTCTCCGGCTTTGAACACTGCTCCAACAGTCAGAGCCATTCCCAGACCATAAGAAAGCATTACAAGCGGATTCTCTGAAAGCAGGGTCTGGCTGATGGCAATGCCCGCAAACGGAAGTATGCACGGAAGCCACAGGAAGGCCAGAAACATTCCAAAGAGAAATGATGGTAAGGTCTGGACTTTCCAGGAAAATCTTGATGTTATCCTTGATGCGAGCAGCGAGACTCTCTCCTCGAGCTCATCTGAAAGCAGAACTGCTGCAAAAATAAGGAGGAAGAGCACTGCAGCAATCCTGAACATCCCGAAAAAAAGCGAAGCAATGCAGCCGGCTATCAGCATGCTGAATGTCAGTCCGAGGACAATGAGAAAGGCATCCAGAGCCCTGCCCCTTGAACCAGCGAAAATCAGAGGGATTACCGGAAGGATGCATGGTGAGAAAACTGACAGAATGCCGAGGATAAACGCCATCAACAGTTCAAGCATAAAAATGGAAAAAGATTTGTATATTTAAATTCATCTTCTGTAAACTTCACCTATATCCAGCTCAATTTTTTCACTTATCAGATCCACAATCTCTCCGATTACCGCAAGCAACCTGTTGTAGGATTCAATGAATCTCACAACACTTTCTCTTGCGTTAATCCTTGATTGCAGATCAGTAAGCTCACCCAGCAAATCCTGATCATACTCTCCAGAAAGCTGCTTCGTCACGAAATCCTGCTGCTTCTGCTGAAATTCAAGAAGCAGCTCCTGTGCGATCTTATCCTCTTTAAGGAGCTTCTCGTTTTCGAGAAACTCCTGGTATTCTCCCAGGCTTTTTATGCTCTCGGCCAGTTCAATGGCTTTAACTCTAACTCCTTCATCCAACATTCAAATCACCTTTTTAAATTTCTCACCCTCCTTTTCAGGACTATATTAATGTTTCCCTTGTCATGCTCTCTCTTCTCTGAAGCATTCTCACAGCACCCATCTTTACAAGCTCCACTGCATTTGCAATTTCATAAAGGTCCTCTCTGCTTTTGCTTCTGATCCTGAGCCTCTTCCCGAAATTCGTGTGCATGTCAAGAAGATATGACCTCGTGACGAACCACCAGTAGAGAAGAAGAAGGGAAATTAAAAGAAAAGCAGTTGGTATGACAAAAAACATTAAAGCTGAAAGAAATGTATCAACACCAAACTCAATCCCGAGAAGATACATTACCGCCGAACTGACGAGAAGAATGGATCCGGATAAAAGAAATCCCCATCTGTTCTCCTTCTTGATTTCAACCATCTGTATCCCTGAGATGTAGAGAAGCTTTGCGTTTCCATTGCTCCTGAACATTATCCTGCTTTCCGTTATCTTTACATCTCCTTTCTTAACTTTCAGGTCATCGTCAATTTCGTAAACCTCTGTTTCAAACAGTACTTTCTCCGGTATCATGATATCCATGTCTGTAAATGGATTCACAGCTAAAAATAATTTTTCTCACAAAATTGAAATTACTTTCGGGATTGCGAAAAAAGTTAAATTTACTTGATGCAGAAACAGTTACATGAAAATAACATGGCTCGGACATGCGGCATTCTTGCTGGAGGGTAGCATGAAGGTTTTGATTGATCCCTTTCTTACAGGCAACCCGGCAGCTCCGGTAAAGCCTGAGGATGTTGAGGTGGATTACATTTTAATCACCCATGGCCATGGAGACCATCTTGGAGACGCTGTGGAGATAGCAAGGAAAAAGAATGTTCCGATAATCTGCATCCACGAACTCTCGAGAATTCTTGCAAGATACGATGTCGAAACTATGGGCATGAATATGGGAGGGACTATCAGGAAAGGGAGTGTTGAGATAACTATGGTTCCTGCGTGGCATTCAGCAGATTTTGAAGATGAAAAAGGGAACATAATAAGTGCGGGTCTGCCTGCTGGATATGTCGTTTCAATGGATGGGGTTAAGGTTTACCATACCGGTGACACGGATGTTTTCCTTGACATGCAGCTGATTGGAGAACTGCACAGACCTGACGTTATGCTTGTTCCCATAGGGGATTACTACACAACTGGCATAGCTGGAGCTGTAAAGGCGCTTGAGCTTGTTAAACCAAAGGTGGCAATACCGATGCACTACAACACCTTCCCGCTCATTGAGAAAGACCCTGAGGATTTCAGAAAGGCTGTGAAGGCAAAAGGGCTGGATGTTGAGGTTGTAATCCTGAAACCGGGCGAGAGCTACGAGTACAGTAAATGAAGCACAAAAATTAAAAGATATCAGCATGAAACCTTAACATGGAAAGGGAGGAAATCAGGGTTGCAGTGCTGAGAATTGAAGGTACAAACTGTGAGGATGAGACAGTTAAGGCCTTCAAAAATCTTGGTGTTGAAGCAGAAGCGGTGCACGTCAAGCAGTTTTACAGCGATATGATAAGGTTTGAAGAACAGAGGAGCGTCTTTGACTATCAGTGTCTCGTTTTTCCCGGTGGCTTCTCTGCAGGAGATTACATAAGGGCGGGGGCGATTTTCTCCGCAAGAGTTAAGAGCGTTCTCAGGAAGGATCTGGAGGAGTTCATTAAAATGGGTTACCCAGTCCTTGGTATCTGCAATGGCTTTCAGGTTCTTGTTGAGCTTGGTGCCCTGCCGGGATTTGATGAGGATAAACCATTAGCGGATAAACCGGAGATGGCTCTTGCGATGAACGACTCAGGCAGGTTTGAATGCAGACCAACGTTTCTAAAGAAGGAGAGTGAGAAATGCATTTTCATCCGGAATCTCAAAAAAGATGTAGTTATGTTCCCTGTGGCGCATGCAGAGGGAAAAGTTGTTTTTCCTTCGGGGAAGGAGGAGGAATATCTTGAAAAAATGATCTCCAACGACCAGATTGTTTTCAGATACGTTGACGATAAGGGAGAGTATGCTGGATATCCATGGAACCCGAACGGAAGCTTTTACAACATTGCCGGAATTTGCAATGTAACACATACAGTATTTGGGCTTATGCCTCACCCTGAAAGGGTATTTTTTGGCTACCAGATGGGAAAAGATGGCTACGGGGATGGTTACTGCATTTTCAGGAGTGTTGTTGATTATCTCGAAAAGCTTTAGCAAAAATTTTTAGCCTGCCGCAGTTTTTCTT
The DNA here is from genome assembly GCA_964654595.1 of uncultured archaeon. Classification (GTDB taxonomy): domain Archaea; phylum Halobacteriota; class Archaeoglobi; order Archaeoglobales; family Archaeoglobaceae; genus Archaeoglobus. The sequence continues at coordinate 4,298 of CAZZLE010000089.1, forward strand.
TATAATGAGCATCAAAGTTAAAGACTACATGACAAAGAACGTTTACACGTTAAGGCCAGATAACACTGTCAGAGATGCTGTTGAGCTTGTCCGGAAAACGGGTCATGACAGTTTTCCGGTTGTTGATGAAAGCATGAGGGTTGTGGGTTACATTTCCGCAGTTGATCTTCTGGACAAACCGGTTGAAACGAGAATTGGAGACATCATGTCAAAAGAGCTGTATGTTGCGAGAGATTTCATGGATTTAAGGGATGCTGCGAGGGTGATGTTCAGAACCGGACATTCAAAGCTCCCTGTTGTTGATGATGAGAACAGGCTTGTCGGCATAATCTCCAATGCTGATGTAATCAGAAGTCAAATTGAGAAGGTTGATCCGGATAAGGTGGAAAAGCTGAAGAAGACAATCGAGAGGGTTCATGGAGTCAAAATTAAAGTCCGGAAAGGAAAAGTAGAAACTGCCCGACTTATTCCCACTCAATCGAGGATATACGCAGATGAGCTGAAGGGCAGAATTCACGAGCTTAAAAGGGGACTTGCGGAGCCGATAGTTGTAATAAAAAAAGGTTCCCGCCACTACCTCGTGGATGGGCACCACAGAGTTGTTGCTGCAGCAAAGCTTGGCATAAAAGAGCTTGACGCCTACATCATTGAAGTCCCGGAACACATCGAGCTTGGAATAGAGAAGCTCGTTAAAAAGAGGGGGCTAAGGTCGGTGAGAGATGTCGAGATAATTGAGAACGTCCCGCACCCTCTGGTTGAGATAACATTCAGAAAAATGAGGTGAGGTTGTGAAAGAGTGCGTTGTCTGGACAGTCAACCTTGACAGCAAGAAAAGCAGGAGTGAGGGAAGAAGGATTCCAAAGAGGTTTGCTGTACCAAATGTAAAACTGCAGGAACTTGCAGAAGCTTGCAGACAGCTTGGTTTGAAGTTCAGAACTGAGGATAAGAAGTATCCAAAGTCATGGTGGGAGGAGGGCGGGAGAGTGGTGGTTGAAAAGAGGGGAAGCAAAACCCACCTCATGATTGAGCTTGCAAAGAAGATCGCTGAGATCAGGGAGCAGAAGATTATGGAGAAGAAAGAAAAGAAAAAGAAGAAGAGATGAAATATCTCTTTTATCTCTCGGCGGACAATATCGAAATAGCGAGAAAGGAAGTTCTGGCTCTTGCCGAAAGATACGGGTGGATCGAGGAGTATGAGTTTGACGGTAGATTTTTGCTTCTCGATTACGCTGGAGGGAGATTTTTCGATAGGCTTGCATACACAAATGAAGTTGTCAGGATATACGACATCTGCTCTCTCAGCGATCTGGAACAGATTTTCAGTGAGATTCCTGTTTATGAAAAGTTCTGCTGTGTAAGAGTAAGTGGAACTGACGGGAAATCATCTCTCGAAAAAGAATTGGGTGCGGTTCTCTGGAAGAGGGGAGCGAAGATAAGCGTTTCAAATCCTGAAATAGTTTACAAGGTTTACGTGAGTGAGAGCAGGTGCTACGTGGGACTGCTTGAGTTTGTGAGGGATACCAAACAATTTTACCTCAGAAGACCGGATAAAAGGCCTTTTTTAATGCCATCAGCAATAAAGCCGAAGCTGGCAAGGGCGCTGGTCAATCTGACGGGAGTTCTGGAGGGTGAAGTTTTTCTTGACCCAATGTGCGGTACAGGGAGCTTCATCATTGAAGCAGGAATTATGGGAACAAGAGCAATCGGAATTGACTTTGTGGAAAAAATAGTCAGGGGTTGCAGAACAAACCTTCAGCATTACAGTATCTCAGGGGAGGTAATTCTCGGTGATGCAAGGATGCTGCCTTTCAAGGATGAGAGCGTGGATGGAATAGCTACCGACTACCCCTACCTCAGGTCAACCAGGACTGCAGGAAGTCTTGAGAATCTCTATTCTAAAACAGCTGAAGAATTTCAGAGAGTGTTAAAGAAAGGGTGCAGGGCTGCAGTTGTCACGAACATCGAAATTGAGAATTACTTTTCTGATTTCAAAATGGAGCTGAGGTCTGAAGAGAAAGTACACGGAAGCCTGACCAGAAGGATTTACCTGTTCAGAAGATAACATTTATATGTTTTAAAAGAATAGGACTGATAACATGAAGCCAAGAGTGATGATAGTTGAGGATGATCTCGCAGTTCTTGAAGCTCTGAGGCTAATGCTTGAGGACAGTTACGAGGTTGTAGTTGCTTTAAACGGCAGAGAGGCTATCAATCTTTATAATACTTTAAAGCCGGATGTAGTTTTAATGGACATCTCCATGCCCGAAATTGACGGGGTTGAGGCAACGAGAGCAATTTTAGAGAAAGACCCGGATGCGCTGATTCTGTGTGTAACAGCTTTTGCGGCTCACAGAGGAAAGGAGATGCTTGAGGCTGGAGCAAGGGAAATTATCGAGAAACCGTTCACCAGAAAGTACCTCATAGAAAGAATAGAATGTCACCTTCAAAAACAAAAAGTTTAATTGATTAACTGCAATTTAATCGATATGAAGCACCTTCTCTCGATTGCTGACCTCGAAAAGGAGGAGCTGATCGAGATTCTCAAGCTTGCGGAAAAGTTGAAGGAGGAAAGGTACAGGGGTGTTGTTACCGACTACCTCAAGAACAAGAGTCTCGCGATGATTTTTGAGCTCCCCTCCACGAGAACGAGAGTGTCTTTTGAGGTGGCAATGACAGATTTGGGAGGGCATGCCCTTTATCTCGGATGGAATGAGCTTCAGCTTGGAAGAGGCGAGCCGATAAAGGATACCGCAAGGGTTCTCAGCAGGTACGTTCATGCGGTGATGATGAGAGTGAGAGAGCACAGCACCATTGTGGAGTTTGCCCGCTATTCTGCAGTCCCTGTCATAAACGGGCTGAGCAACCTCGAACATCCCTGCCAGGTTATAGCAGA
>CAZZLE010000090.1:0-4737 GCA_964654595.1 uncultured archaeon
AAGGCTGTTTGTGCGGCTGTAATTGTAAACAAGAGAGGTGGAAACGAGATAGATGGGATTCCACTGCTCAGCATGCTGAGAATTCTGAGGATATAATGGAAATCACAGTCGTTATACCAACACTGAACGAGGAGGAGGCAATCGGAGAGGTAGTCGGGGGATTTGTAAAAAGGGGATACAGAGTACTCGTAATCGACGGAAACAGCAAGGACAGAACAAGAGAGATTGCCAGAGATTCTGGGGCTGAAGTTGTAATTCAGAGCGGACGGGGGAAGGGACAGGCAATTGCGGAGGCGTTTGAGATCGTGGACAGCGACATACTTGTGCTTGTGGATGGTGACGGAACCTATCTTCCGGATGAGGTGGAGAAACTTCTTGATCCCATTCTTAAGGGCAAGGCGGAGCATGTGGTTGGGAACAGGTTTGCCAACTTCGAGAGAGGTGCTTTTACCAGACTTAACCTCATTGGCAACAAGCTGCTAAACATGTTCTTCAGATTTGCATATGGTGTTGATCTCAGAGACATTCTTTCAGGTTACAGAGCCCTGAAAAGGGAGGTCTACAAATCTGTTGAATTGAAGAAGTCAGGTTTCGAGGTTGAGACTGAGCTTACCGTTGAAACAATTGCCAGAGGGTTCAGAATTGTAGAGGTGCCGATAACCTACAGGAAAAGGGGTGGTAAGACAAAGCTAAATCCTCTGAAGGATGGATTCAGAATAGGCAGAACGATTTACGAGTTAATGAGCCGATACAGTCCGGCGAGATACCTTTACATTTTTGGTCTTGTCTTTGTAATAGCGGGAATACTTTCGGGAGCTTTTGTCGTTTACGGATGGTTTCACAGAGTCACCCACTACCTGCTTGCCATTCTCACCGCTCTTTTAATAATTACAGGAGTTCAGCTCGTTATGTTTGGACTGATTGCCGACTTCATATTCAGAAATTACGTGGAGTTCAGGAAGGAACTTAGAAGGTTGAAAGAAATGATGGAGAGTGAAAGGCGGTTGTGATGTTTGAAGGACTTGCTGAGAAGTTTGATCTAAAAATAAAAGTGGAGGAAATCAAACCATCTGAACTTAAACTTGACCCGAGGACAAGATGGAAGTGCATGTTCGGTTGTGAGAATTTCGGAAAACCATCCTGTCCGCCAAACATACCGGGTTTTGAGGATTGTGTAAGGTTTGTAAAAGCCTACAGAAAGGCAGTTATCTTCAAATTCAAGGTTAAAGGAATGGAGGATGTAAAGAATGCCCAGAAATTTATGCTTGAAGCTGAATTTAGTCTGAAAAAGCCTTATGCCCTTGCAACCTTTCCTGGCGGATGCATGCTTTGCGAGGATTGCAGTGGGAGGTGCGAAAAAGTCCGTCCTTCGATGTCTGCACTCTGTATCGATGCATCTCAGTTCGGGCTGGAAGAGGATGAGATGGCTGCAATTCTCTTCATCGAATAGTATTTAAGCCGGATAGTATGGAGGCAAGGTTATACAGAAAGCTGAGGGAAAAATGCATCTGCCAGCTATGCTGGAGATTCTGTAAAATCGGTGAAGGGCAGAAAGGATTCTGCAATGTCAGGGTTGTAAAGGAGGGCAGACTGTATACACTCAGCTATGGAAAGCTGAGCTATCTTGAAAGCAGACCAGTTGAGATAAAACCATTCTTCCACTTCCTCCCCGGCAGCACCAGCATGACATTTTCAGGCTACTCATGCAACCTCAACTGTCCATGGTGTCAGAACTGGCAAATTTCCAGATCTCCTCCACTGCATGAAAAAACTATCCCGGCTGAAGCGGTTGTGGAGAAAGCACTGAGGTATGGTGATGAGAGCACGTGTGCAAGCCTGAACGAGCCGACACTGCTTTTTGAATACCTTCTTGACGTTTTTCCCCTTGCAAAAGAAAAAGGACTGAAAAATACCATGGTATCGAATGGATACATGAGCGTAATGGCCCTCAGGGAACTCAAAAAAGCCGGACTTGATGCCATAAACATTGATGTTAAAGGTGATAACAGAACCTACGAGCTTATTGGCGGAAAAGCAGAACACGTCTGGAGGGTGATAAAGGAAGCAGAAAGGCTGGGTCTGCATGTGGAGGTGGTCTGTCTTCTTGTCACCGGAGTTAGTGACTCAGAAGAAGTTGTTAAAGAAAATGCTGATAAACTGGCAAAAATAAACCCGGAAATTCCCATACACTTCACCCGCTACTTCCCTGCATACATGTTTACAGCACCTCCAACGGATGTGGAAAAGCTTGAGAGGGCAGTTGAGATTGCGAGGAGAGAATTAAGCCACGCTTACATTGGCAACCTGCCGGGCCATCGCTACGAGAACACGTACTGCCCTGAATGCGGGGAGCTGCTGATAAGGCGATACCATGTTAGAGTTTTTGAAAAAAGGATTGCTGATGGTTGCTGTCCAAAATGTGGAAGGAGAATTTATGGAATCTGGGAATGATGATTCTAAAGATAGTTAACTTTATTTCTCATCCACACAACTTCCTCCATGACTCCTGAGGAAATTCTGAAAAGAGCAATTGAGCTGGAGAAGGAAGCCATTGAAGAGTACACAAAAATGAAGAAAGATGCTGATGCAGGAACTGCTGAACTGCTCGAATTTCTGATAGAACAGGAAAAAGAGCATATTAAATTGCTTAACGATAGACTCAAGGCTGTCAGGCTTCTGAGAAAAGAATAGGCAGGTAGACCATCAGCGCGAAGGTTGTTAAAAGCAAAATAGATAGAAGCGTTAGTTTTTTCGTTACCTTTCTGTCTTTTATGTATTCTCCTATGGCATCAGTAAGGATGACAACAATCGTTGTGAAGGCGATGAGCAGCGAAAAGGAGATCGTTGCAGGCATATATTTAACAGGCAAGTAACTCTCCCATATTTTTAGTGTATAGTACGACACCGCAACAAACTCGATGACCGCCGCAGCAGCTTGCAGTGCTGATGTTCTTTTCTGGAGTTCAAGGTTCTCCTTTCCCCTCAGCATTTCAAGGCGGAGATGTAACAGATACAGAGCATCTCTAACCCCCTCCAAAGTTTGCTCGAAGCTTGACTCGTGGTATTTCATCCTTTCCAGCTCTTTTTTCATCCCGGCAATCTCCTCTTCCAGCATACCATCGAGAAATTTCGAAATTCTTTCAGCTCTTAAAATTGCGGAGAATACTTCCTCCACAATTTCCTTAAAGTGCATGTAGCCTGAGAAGAATTCAGTTCTCATGCCTGAAACATTAAATGAGACCTCCTCAAGTTTCTCAGGATCCATTGTTTTCGCTATTTCTGACAGCTTCATCACCTCACGCACTATTTTCGTCTCTCTGCTGACGAGATGGCTTACCCTTATACTGCACTCCTTTATCAGAGTTCTGGCCTTTGCAATCTCTGAGAGAAGAGCGGGGAGATAATCGTAAAAGAGGTCTTCTCTGATATCAGCATCCATTAAAAGCTTTCCCTCGTATCTGTACTTCCCAAATCGGAAGGGTTTGAAGGTGCCGTCATCTTCCGAAATTTCTACAAAAAACCTTTCTAATGGCTCTAAATCAATTAAAAGCTCACGAGCTGTAAAAATAAAAACGATATCGTGATACTTGCCCACAACACCGCCATCAAACTCAGCAAGGATTTCTACATACCTGTACCTTTTAAAGGCAGGTTTTGCCTTGTTTACTTTAAGCAGAAGATCTTCAAGCTCCCTGCCGCTGAAGATGAGGTATTCCACACTTTTACTGGATTAAAATAGTATAAAAATTTTGCATTGATTCTGTGCAAATTCTTTGATTGCAACGCCTTAACAACAACCGTTTAACAGTAAAGTAACTTTTATCAACTCCGCATCGCAAGACATATGCAGGTCAACACAGGTGGACCGAAATGGATTTTAAGAGCTTGAAGGTTTACAGGGAAAGATTCTGGCTGAACCCGGTTCTCTTCCTTGAGGTTTCAAGGGTAAAAAGCGGGATTTCGAGGTGTGCATTACCTCAGAAGATCTTTGAACCGGATTTTTCAGTTTATGAGCTGCTAAACAACAGTTTCGTCCGCTTTTTGAACGGGGAGTGCGGGGTGGAGGAGCTTTATGAAACTGCTGAAAATTTTGAGGAGATCCTCAGCTCGCTCAGTAATTCCCTGACAAATGCAATCCATGAACTCAATCTCCACCTCACACCTGTTGTGGTTTTTGTAAATCGTGTTTTGACGGGAGATATGCTCTACCCTGAAATCCAGTTCTTTGTCTCCAAAAATCCTGCAGAACTCAAAAGATTAAAGAAGATTGAAATGAAAATCCTCGAGGGAAAGATTGAGTTCAGAAAGGGGAAGGAAAAGCTCATGAGAATTGAAGGAAAGATTCTGGGATATCCCGAATGCTGTGTTGACAAATACATTGAGAGCAAGAAGACATTTCCGGCTGAAAGCAGGTTAATCGTTGAGTGTATTGAGAGCGGGATTTTTAACACAGTTCTTGATGCATTCAAAAAATCAAAGATCGTATCAATTCCCCAGTTTTTCACCTCAAACTTCTACCCCTGCAGCGTAGAATGTAAACGTGCTGAAAGGTTAGGTCTGAGAATTGAAGAGTGGCTTGACGAGTACGGAGATGCTTTCAGGCTTTGGAGCATGGTAAACGTGCTCTACCATCTTGCTGTCGGATATAAAGCTTCCAAGGTTGAAGATGATTTCGGGAAAAGACTCAAAAATTTCTACTCAGGCCTTGAAATTCCTGATAAGGAGATCATCAGAGCA
>CAZZLE010000091.1:0-5516 GCA_964654595.1 uncultured archaeon
TTGAGGATTACGTTGAGGTTGTCAGGACTTTCAGAAAATCATTCGATGATGTTTTAATCTCAACCGATATAATCGTCGGCTTCCCCACAGAAACCGAAGAGTCATTCTGGAAAAGCTACGATCTTGTTAAAGAAACAAGACCGGACATAGTAAACATCACACGCTTCTCACCGAGAAAAGGAACGCCTGCTGCAAGACTGAAAGACATACCGGGATGGATTAAAAAGGAGAGGTCGAGGATACTGACAGATTTAACAAGAGAAATTGGACTGGAGAATAACAGGAGGTTTTTGGGAAAAGTTGCAAGGGTTTTAATAACAAAGGAGGGCAAAAACGGGAAAAAACTTGCGAGGATGGATTCTTACAGGGCTGTTGTAACTGAGGGAAATGTGGGGGATTTTATTGAAATTAAAATTAAGGATTGTAAATTCAACTACCTGGTTGGTTTTCCCCTACATGATTGCAGCGATAATAGGGGCAAAAATTAGTGCGGGCAGCATGTTTCCAACCCTGAGCTTTCTGAGCTCAAGGAGATTTATTCCGATTCCCGTTATCAGCAAACCTCCTGTTGATGTAAGTTCAGCTATTATCCTCTCGGTCACCAAACTGCTGAGCTGAACTGCGAGAAGCGAGAAAAATCCCTGATACACGAGAATGCTCAAAGCCGAGAAAGCCACACCCACACCCAGAGCTGATGCGAGAGCAATTGATGCGACACCATCAAGCAGTGATTTGGTCATCAAAATTGAGATGTCCCCGGTTAAACCTTCCTGAATTGGTCCGAGAATTGCCATCGGTCCAATGCAGTAAAGGAGAGTTGCTGCAACAAATCCTTCAGAAAACCTGCCACTGCCAAACCTTCTCTCAACCCCTTCGCCAAATTTCTGAAGTGCATTCTCTATTCCCAGTATCTCCCCAACAGCCGTTCCGGCAACTATGCTGAGAGTTGGTATAAGAACGTTCTCAGTCTGTAAAGCCATTTTAATACCTATCAGCAGCACAGCCAGACCCAGAACGTTTATTATAGCGTTCCTCATGCTCTCGCTGAATTTGGACCCGATTAAGATACCAACCATGGAAGCTATTACCACTGCAGCGGCATTGATTACAGTTCCTGTTAACATCTCTGATTCAGCTCCTTTTTGGGAAATAAAGTTAGCGGGCTTCGAAGTAAGACATCTCTACCACATCGCCCTCAATTGTTTCAAGGAATGCCCCCTTCCTTACCTGAACTACTCTTCCGAGACTTTTTGGTGTCAGTATCAATCTCACCACCGTAATTTCGCTCTCCTCCATGTAGTAGGGAGTCTGGTAGAAGAGGGAGTGGCTCATAACTTCCTTTCCTCTAACTTCAGCAATAAGCCCGCTAACACCTTTTCCAAGATCATTTATCCTCGCCGGAGTGAGGAAAACGCAATCTCCGGGTTCAGCTTTCAGAGCTGTGGCAACGTTGTGAGCGCTGCGCAGCTCAACAGTCCTTATGTTTCTTCTCATCAGCTCTTCAATAACGTTTCTCGATATACCCGTCAGCACCAGGCATCTCATAATATCACCCGTACATCGGGAACTCCTCTCTTCTCTCCTCCTGCATCCTTGCCTGCTCGGCAAGTTTCTGCATTTGGGCTTCTATTATCTCTGCTTCCTTCAAAAGCTTTTCCACGCTAACTTTCCAGTTCATTATTTTATTAACAGCATCAATAAGATTGGCAGCAGCTCTCGGGTCGGGGTTAAAGCCGAGAGTTTCGCCAAGAAGAACTATTCCCGGTATTTTGGCTGCAACGCACTCGTTCATTATGCTACCAGCAATTCCCGAAATTGTCCCCATCCTGAATATCTCTGCATGCTGTTTAACCTCATCAAGTAGCTCTCTTGTTGTTGCCGCGGCAAAAACTCTCTTTTTATCCTCAAAAGTCGCAACACCGGCAAAAGAATAAATTCTTCTTGCATTTATCTCTGCTGCAAAGCGAACTATCCTTTTGCTCATGTCTATGGCAGCCTGGGGTATTATGGGAACATCCGAGTGAATCAGCACAAATCCCAGTTCTGTACTCTGATAGATCCTCACCGGTGGCAGTATAACGCCTTCAAAAAGTGATGCGACCGGGGGTAAAAGTCTGGAGTCCACAATACCTATTGCTTCAAGATTTAACTCCATGATGTAATGTGCCGTTGCTATTGTCCCGACAAGTCCTATTCCCGGAAAACTCGTTATCAAAATCGGATTTTCAACGTCTATCCTTTCCACGATAATCTCTGTCTCAAGCTCCATGCTAAAAATTTGTAAGGAAGATATATCACTTTTCCGGCTTCACCCTGATTGTATATTTCTGCCCCTCTACCTCAACTTCAAAGCTTCCCTCTATCTTTCCTCCCGCTACCGGGAACGGTTCCTCTTTAACCTCACCTTTCAGGAACTTGAGACCTGTTTGCGGGAACAGGGCGTAGATCAGCACGTCTTCATCGCTTGGATTTTCTATTCCTGCCTCGATGAGCTCCTGCCTCCTCTTCTCGAACTCTGGTTCTAACAGATCCGCAGGTCTGCAATCTATCGGCTTATCATCGCCGAGAATCTTCTTTACAATCTCGGGCTTAATTGGTGCCGGCGTTTTTCCATACATTCCCTTCACCAAGTCTTTTGTCTCCCTCGTAACGACTTTGTACCTCTCTCCAACAAGAACGTTAATCACAGCCTGCACACCGACAATCTGGCTTGTTGGAGTTACGAGAGGTGGATAACCCAGATCTTCCCTTACCCTTGGCACCTCTTCAAGCACTTCCTGAAGCCTGTCAAGAGCATTCTGTTCCTGAAGCTGAGCAATTAGGTTGCTGAACATTCCACCCGGAATCTGGTAAACCAGCACCCTCGTGTCAGGAATGGTTGAAAGAGGGCTGAGGTAGCCGGAGTACTTCTCTCTTATCTTCATGAAGTATTCCCTTGCCTCAAGCAGAACGTCAAGCTTCACTCCGGTATCATAACCGAGCTCGTTGAGAGCGTAGACAATACTCTCAGTTGGGGGGTGTGATGTTCCACCGCTAAGCGGAGACATGCATGTATCCACCATCTCAGCTCCAGCCTCAACGCCCTTCAACAACGCCATCGAAGCCATTCCGCTCGTGTAGTGAGAATGGACGTTTATCGGCAGATTAACTTCCTTTTTAATGGCTTTAACAAGCTCGTATGCAACTTTTGGGGAAAGCATTCCTGCCATGTCCTTTATGCAAATCGAGTCAACTTCAAGCTCCGCAAGCTCGTTTGCAGTCTCAACGTACTTTTCCACAGTGTGAACGGGAGAGATTGTATAGCAAATCGTTCCCTGAATGTGATCAGCATCATACTTTCTGGCAGCTTTAATGGATGAAACGAGGTTTCTAACATCATTCAGGGCATCGAAAATCCTGAAAATGTCGAGTCCATTCTCTACTGTCTTCTGAACGAATTTTTCCACAATATCATCAGGATAGTGCCGGTAACCAACAAGGTTCTGCCCTCTCAGAAGCATTTGAAGCTTTGCATTTTTGACCCTCTTTCTTATCTCCCTCAGCCTTTCCCACGGATTCTCGTTGAGAAAGCGGTGACAGGAATCAAAGGTAGCCCCTCCCCACACTTCAAGGGAGTAAATTCCTGATTCGTCAAGAATTTCGAGGATCGGAAGCATGTCTCTTGTTCTCATCCTTGTTGCAAGCAGAGACTGGTGCCCGTCTCGAAGGGTTAGATCCACAATTTTCACTTTTGCCATGCTTCAAGCCTTGCTGAGAAATACAAAAATTTTTTGATTTTTAATATCATTGTTCAGCTGCAAATTTTTCGGGAAAGTTTTATTTAGTTCAGTGTCCATGTTAAAGCATGAGGGAGATAAAAATAGTTCTGCCTGACCTTGAGGATTTGCTTCCGGAGGAGTTTGTCCAGCACATGCTGAACGCAACCAAGGAAATACTGCTGGCAGTGCGCAGTCTGATAGATTCGGGTCTTGACAAGATTGAAGCTGTTGAGGAAATTGCGAAGGCAAAAAAGGAAATAAAGAAGATAGAGATCGAGTAGGAATTTATCATTATATAAACGATTAATATTCTTGGGAAAATAATAAATACTTCCACGTCCTAATATTTTCAGGTGTCTGAAATGGTAATGGCCAGCGAGAAAACTGTCCACTTCAACTTTCCCGATTTTAAGCCGGTTGTAGTTAAGGACAGAAAGGGTGAAGAAATTCTGATAAGGCAGTATATCCATGAAGAAGACAGAGAAAAGCTGATAAAGATGTATGAAACATACGATCCAGACTACCGCTGTCTCGGACTGCCACCTATAAGCAGAAAGGCCATTGAAAACTGGATTGACTATCTCGCTGAAAACGGATTTGCCATAATCGCAGAGAAGGACGGAAGAATTGTGGGGCACCTCGTAATCGTTCCAACTGAAGATCTCAGGGTTGACCTGACCATATTCATCCATCAGGACTATCAAAACAGGGGGCTCGGACAGGAAATGATGAAGCTTATAATTGACTACTGCAGAAAAGCTGGATTTAGGGGGATAATGCTTGTAACTGAGAGAAGTAACTCAAGGGCCATCCACGTTTACAAAAAGATGGGGTTCAAGATCGTTGCCCCGTACTATGAGTGTGACATGTACCTCGACCTGACAGAGCAAAATCAGTAAATCTCGTTTTCTTTTCCGAGCAGCTTTAAAAGTATGGCTTTCTGTGCATGCAACCTGTTCTCCGCCTGATCAAAGACAATGGAATGTTTACCTTCTATAACCTCATCCGTAATCTCCTCTCCTCTGTGAGCGGGCATGCAGTGCATAACCACCACATCGTCTTTAGAAACTTTGAGCAATTCATCTGAGACCTGATACGGTCTGAAAGCAGTCATTCGGGCTTCTCTCTCCGCCTCCTGTCCCATTGATGTCCAGACATCGGTGTAGATGACATCAGCCTCCCTTACAGCCTCCTTCGGGTTTCTTACAAACTGCAGCCTCCCCCCCATTTCCATGGCTTTTCTGACTATCTCCGGATCCGGGTCGTAGTTCTCCGGTGTTGAAATTATCATCCTCATTCCTGTAAGTGCTGCGGCAAGGATCATTGAGTTGCAGACGTTGTTTCCATCCCCAACCCATGCAAGGGTTACATCCTCAAAGTCACCTCTGTACTCGTAAATTGTGAGAAGGTCTGCTATAACCTGGCAGGGATGTTCGAGGTTGCTCAGCCCGTTTATGACAGGGACTGCAGAATAGCGGGCAAACTCCACAATGGTGCTGTGCTCTCTCACTCTCATCATCACCGCATGAACGTACCTGCTGAGAACCCTCGCGGTATCCTTTATCGGCTCCCCTCTTCCCACCTGGAACTCACTCCACCCGCGACAAAGAGGGGGCCCCCCCCACACCCTGTATTCTCCCCCTAACAACACACCTGTACCTTTCCTCCTTCAACTTTTCCGCGAGCTTGAGAATCTCGGTCAGCTCCTCCTTTTCGACGGCAGCAATCGAGAGAAGGCGCTTCAAATCGATTAAATTG
>CAZZLE010000092.1:0-1534 GCA_964654595.1 uncultured archaeon
CTGATCTGATCATATATCCCGGTTCAATAGTTGAGGAGAGTTTTTTTGATGAGTTTGATGGGGAGAAAATAAACAGTTACGGAATGAGGCTTGAAGAAATTGTTGAGATCATGGAAAGGGCTGTAAAGGAAGGAAAAAAGGTCGTGAGGGTGCAGAGTGGTGATCCATCAATTTTCGGTGCAGTATGGGAGCAGATAAGAGAGTTGAGAATAAGGGGGATTGATTGCGAGGTTGTGCCCGGGGTTAGCAGTGTCTTTGCATCCGCAGCCTCGCTCTGCATTGAGCTCACATCACCATCAACGCCAGGAGTTGCAATTGTAAGACCCGCTGGAAAAACTCTCAGAGAAGACTATCTGGAGGAACTGGCAAAGCTGCCTTTAACACTTGTCATTCTTCTTGGGGTGGACAGAATAGAGTATGTGGTTGAGAAGATCGCGAAGGTGAGGGGCGAAGAGGAGCCATGTGCCGTGGTTTTTCATGCTTCAAGAGAGGATGAGGTTAAAATTGTCTCCAAATTAGGAAAGATAGCTGAAGAGGTAAGGAAGAGAAAAATAAAGAGAACTGCAACGATAATTGTTGGGAAGGTGGTTGAAGGTTATGATGAAAGGTCACACCTCTACGGATAAAAGAAAAATTGCCATTCTGTGCTTTGAAAAAGATAGAGAAAAGCTGAAGGAAATTTACGATTTGCTGAAAGAGCATGCTGAAGTCAGGATTTTTTTCTATTCAAAGGAAGTCTGGGATGAACTGATGACTTATGACTGTATTGTGGCATATCTTGCTGCTGGAATAGTTGTAAGGGGGATCTGCGGGAGATTGAGAAGCAAATGGACTGATCCAGCTGTAATCGTGCTCGACAAACCTCTGAAACACGCTGTTGTCCTGCTTGGTGGACATCATGGAGGGAATGAGGTTGCAAAGCTTCTCGAAAGTATTGGTCTGAAGGCGGTGGTGACCACAGCCATGGAGTACAGTAACGGACTTAGCGTGGGTGTGGGTTTCAGGAAGAACGTTGAGCCTGATGAGATTATAGATGCCATAAACAGAGCACTTTCCGAGATTGGTGCGAAGCTGGAGGATGTAAGGGTTATAGCAACTCTTGATGCTAAAAGGGGCAGTGCAATAATTAATGTTGCTGAGAGGTTGAAAAAACCCCTCCTCTTTGTTGATGCCGATGAGCTCAATTTGATGGATTTAAAAGAAACAAAAGCAGTCAGAATTGGGGTGAAGAATGTTGCCGAAGGCTGTGCAATATATGCCTCAAATACCGGCGAGCTTTTACTCCCAAAAAGGGTTTATGGAGGTGTGACGGTTGCAATCGCAAGGTAAGCTTTATGTCATTGGCATAGGGCCGGGAAGTACGGAGCTGATGACTTTAAAGGCGAGAAAGGCAATCGAGGAGTCTGAATACGTTGTTGGTTACAAAACTTACATTGAGAGAGTTTCTGACTTGCTTGAGGGGAAGAAGGTAATAACCACGCCAATGAGGAAAGAGATTGAGAGAGTTGAAATTGCTCTGAATCTTGCGAGGCAT
>CAZZLE010000093.1:0-7666 GCA_964654595.1 uncultured archaeon
TTGGCCCTTCAGGATTTGGCTTCGAAAAATTCGTTGCAAGGCTGCTCGAAGAGTATGATTTTGAGACGGACACAAATGTAATCGTTCATGGAAGATGCGTTGAGCAGGAAATTGATGTTGTAGCTGAGAAGGACGGGGAAAAATACATGATAGAGTGCAAATTTCACAACCAGCCAGTATACACAGGATTGAAGGACGTGATGTACACCTACGCCCGTTTTCTTGATGTTTCTCACCACGGCTTCATTCAACCGTGGGTTTTTACCAACACCAAATTTTCAGATGAGGCAAAGAGATATGCAAGCTGCATGGGTATGAAGCTGACCGGCTGGAAGTATCCTGAGAACGAGGGGATAGAGGTTATGCTGGAATCAAAAGGTCTTTATCCTGTCACCATTCTGAAGGTGGATAAGGAAGTTATAGATGCAGCTGTTAATGCAGGGTTGGTTTTTTGTAGCGATGTGGTCAATGCTGGTGAGTCCGGTTTGAGGGCTGCTGGGCTCAGCAAGGATGGCGCAAGGAGACTTCTGGAGGAGGCAAAGAAGGTAATCTCCTGACAGTATAAATGAAATTAATCCTGCTCCGTCTTCACTGATTCCACGATAATTTTACCTGCAACAACCTCATCAACGCTGTGAATTACCCCTCCAAGGTCCTCAATTATATTCCTTATCTGCTCGTAGTTGAGATTGTTACCAAGAATTGTAATCTTTATGTTCTCAGTTGCCTGGTCAATTTCGGACAGGTGGATGTTCACTCCATCTACATTCTCAAGTTCAGCGAGTTTGAGAGCATAAATTATTGTCTTCGGCTCATGGGGCTTTAACACATCAAGCACGAGTCTCCTCAAACCCTTCACAGTAAAAACTTAATAACTCCTTATTTAACATTTTTGCATGTTCGATTTGCACGTCCATTCCGTTTTCAGTGATGGAGAGCTGATTCCTTCCGAAATTGCAAGAAGGATGTATGCAGCCGGTAACAAAGGGTTCGCAATAACTGATCATGCGGACTTCACGAACATCCATGACATCCTGTCCAAGCTGGTAAGAATTAAGGAGCACATGGAACTGTACGAAGCAAATTTTCTTGTAGGTGTGGAAATTACTCACGTCCCACCCGGCCTCATCGGTAAAGCCGTCGAACTTGCATGGAGGGAGGGAGCGGAAATTGTTGTTGTGCACGGGGAAACCATAGCTGAACCGGTAAAGGAGGGCACAAATTTTGCTGCGCTGAATGAAGAGATAAACATTCTTGCCCATCCGGGACTGATGAAAGAGAAGGAAGCAGAACTGGCAAAGGAGAACGGGATTTACATCGAAATTTCATCCCGAAAAGGTCACTGCCTCGGTAATGGCCGGGTGAGCAGGCTTGCAGAGATATATGGCTTCCAGCTTGTGATCAACACCGACACGCACTCTCCAGCAGACATAATAAACGATTCCACTGCCCAGAAAGTCTTGATGGGAGCGGGGGTTGAAGACTGGAGAAGGGTGATGGAGAACAACGAGAAGCTGTTTAAAAAGCTCAGAAAATAGCGACAGGCTATAAAAGAAAGACTGTACAGGATGAAGGTAGTATCGAAGATGCTTGATGTGCAGATAAGGTGGAACGGATAGTTTGGATATAAAGCAGTTACTGAACCCCCGCAATTCGACTGAAATTTGCCGTAGATGTAGCGGTAAAATGAAGCACCCGATGTGGGCAGTTTCTGGTGGCAGGTGTGAATTATTTATAAAGTCCATAACCCTGCCCAAGTGCCCCCAAGGCTTAAACAGATTTATCAAAGCCTGAGCTGAACTCCTTCTTCCTTATCATGTCATAAGTCATGAAATCAACTATTTTTCTGAGTTTTTCTTTCTCCCTGCAATCTTCAAAATAGTCCAGAGAGTTACGGCTTTTCTCAACAAACCTGTCTATTACCTCAATGACCTTTCTTACACCTTCATCCTTGCCATATTTCTCTTCGTAGATTTGGGGAAGTGTCCTTGACTCAAAAACTGAGTGCTTGTCATCCAGAAGCCTGAGATACTCAAGCAAGTCGTCAACGATTTGATATGCCATCCCCAGATTGAGACCGTAGTCAAAGAGCTTGTTCGCAGCAATTCTGTCATCACACACTATTTTGCTTGCACTTCTTGCTGAGTAAGCGAAAAGTGCTGCTGTCTTCTTTTCAATGCATTCAAAATAGTCCTTTTCGCTAAAATCCTCTTTGATGCTGTAAAAATCCAAAACTTCTCCCTCAGACATCATCATTCCAACATTTGAGAAATCTCTGATTATTTCCTCACCGTAATCAGAAGTCAATTCCACGGCTTTCGAAATTAACCAGTCTCCAAGAACTATGGCAAGAGCTATGTCGTACTTTTTGTGCAAAGCTTCTCTCTTCCTTCTTTTTTCAGCCTTATCTATAACATCATCATGAACAAGGCTTGCCGTGTGGATTAGCTCAACTGAGAGAGCAAGGTTCATGACGTCTGAATAATCACCACCGCAAAGCTTCGATGAGAGAAGAACTATAACCGGCCTGCTTCTTTTTCCCCCGGCTGTTAATGCGTAGGCAAGACCTTTTTTAATTTTTGGAGTGGTATCAACTGACTCCACAAACTTCTTCAGATTTTCCTCAAAAATCCTGTATTCCTCCCAGGTATCAATCACTCATATTCCCAAAAGGTACTGGATTTATAACATTTTCGAGATTTTTTATCCTCCACAAATTCCACATCCATCATTCCCTCCAGGCAATAAGAACTCCTGCTAAAATCATCGCTCCTCCAATCAACTGTTTCAGGGTAAGAACTTCCCCGAAATAAAGGTATCCAACAACACCTGCGCAGAGAGGTTCAATTAGAGCGAGTACTGGTGCTCTCTGAACCTTGACGTATTTCATTCCATAAGAAAAGAGGAGAAACGGTATTGCTGTTGGGATTACACCAAGGCCGATTGCCCATGGAATGCTCTCAACGTTCCCGAAAAGAATAAAGTAAGGTAAAAGAACCGCAGATCCCAGCCCCAAGTTGTAGAAATTGATTCTGAAAGGAGAGTGCTTTTTTCTTGCTTCTTTTGATAAAACAAAAACGAGGGCATAACTCAAGCCAGAAATGGCTCCGAAAATGATGCCAGAAGTCAGCACGGTGTAGGGAGTGAGCATGAGATAAAGACCTGTCAAACCCAGAGGAAGGGCTAAGAGTGTTTTTACTTCCACCTTCTCTCCCATAAGCATGGAAATTGGGATTACATAAACAGGTGCCATGTAAAGCAGAAGTGCTGCCATCGCCACTTCTATGTTCTGTATTGCTGTTATGTAAGACACAATTGTGGTGAAATTGAACAGTGCGAGTCCAAGCAAAGTTCTATCAGGCAGGGCGATATCCCTCAGGCAGAAGGGCAGAATCACAAGAAAACCAAAGAGGAGTCTCACAAAAGTGACTGATAGAGCATCCCCACCAGTGTTTCTCACGAAGATTGAAACAGTTCCCATGAGAATTGCCGAAAGAACTATCGATGCCTCTCCATATCGCATAGATTCTGCAGCAAATCACTTTTAAAAAACCTTGGCTTGTTGAATCTGCTGACTGGAGGTATGGTAAAATTAAGCATAACAGCGTGGGTGAGAAAAATCTCACAAAATTTGAGTGAGAAACGATAGCAAGTTTTTGAGCGGATTGCTGATATTTTCAGAGATTTAAAAGGGATGATCGATGATGGAGCCTGAATTCTCTGAAAGCTTTACCATGCAATCTCGACAAAAACGATTCAATCTGGATTTCTGTGCTTCTGGAAATTGGTGCTGAAGGAATTATGAGAAGCGGAATAAAGATAAGGGGAAAATTACAATCCTTTAGAGTTTCTGAAAGCCTTCAGTTTTGACCGGAATTCACCAAACCCGGCAAAAGGTTATTAGTCCAGGTTGAGAGTAAAAGGTATGTACGATGTCGCAATAATCGGTGGAGGACCTGCAGGATTGACTGCCGCACTTTACTCGGCAAGATACGGTCTGAAAACTGTTTTCTTCGAGAGTGTTGACCCAATATCACAGTTATCCCTCGCTGCCAGAATTGAGAACTACCCCGGATTTGAGGGCAGCGGAATGGAGCTGCTGGAAAAAATGAAGGAGCAGGCTGTAAAGGCCGGGGCTGAGTGGAGGCTTGAGAAGGTTGAGAGAATTGAAAAGAGTGGTGAGACCTTTACAGTAATAACAGAGGGTGGAGAGTACGAGGCAAGGGCCATAATAGTTGCTACAGGTGGAAAGCACAGGGAAGCAGGGATTGATGGAGAAAGTTCCTTTATCGGGAGGGGAGTCAGCTACTGCGCAACGTGTGATGGAAACTTTTTCAGAGGAAAGAAAGTCATCGTCTACGGGAGTGGAAAAGAGGCCATAGAGGATGCTATTTATCTGCACGATATAGGCTGTGAGGTTAAGATTGTTTCCAGAACTCAGTCATTCAGGGCAGAAAAGGCTCTGGTAGAGGAGGTTGAAAAGAGGAAGATTCCAGTTCACTACAGCACCACAATCAGAAAGATAATAGGGTCGGGAAAGTTGGAGAAGATAATCGCCTATAACAGAGAGAAAAATGAAGAGTTTGAAATTGAGGCAGATGGTTTATTCATCGCAATAGGTATGCGTCCTGCAACTGATGTTGTAGCTGGGCTTGGTGTTGAGAGAGATTCAATGGGCTACATAAAGGTTGATAAGGAGCAAAAAACGAATGTTGATGGTGTTTTTGCTGCTGGAGACTGCTGTGACAACCCGCTTAAGCAGGTAGTCACCGCATGCGGTGATGGTGCTGTGGCAGCGTATTCAGCTTATAAATACCTGACCTCCTGACCCCTTTATTTCCTGTGGAAAAATGGAATAATATATGGGCTCTGATTGTGGAATGCAATCCTTCACTGGTTGGCCCCTTCTTAACTCTGGAGTGAAGAAAATAATTTTTTTGTTTTAAAGGCCGGGATTAAAATTTCAGAGGGTTCAGAGAGTGAAATTTGCGGAAATTTTCTGCATCTCGTTTAAATGAGTTAAGTTTTTAAGGAATTATTAATAATTTTCAAGGGTGGTGAAATGAAGTTTTGTGTTCTTGGCGGTGGCGGGCATATAGGTTCGGGAATAGTTCGTGAACTTTCAAAGCATGCTGAAGGAGCCGAAATAATTATTGGAGACATAAATTTAAAGAGGGCTGAAGAAGTTGCAAGGGAAGTCAATGGAAAGGCTTTGAAAGTTGATGTGTTGGATTCAACGAGTTTAAAAGATGCTGTAAAGGGTTCAGATGTCGTGATCAGTGCAGTTGGCCCGTACCACAGGTTTGGGGAGAGAGTCTTAAGGGCGGTAATTGATGCCGGTGTTAACTTCGTTGACGTTGATGATGACTACGACGCTACAAGAGCGTGTCTTCAGTTGAGCGGTGAGGCAGAAAAAGCTGGAGTTACAGCAGTAATCGGACTTGGAGCAACACCCGGAATTACAAACGTCCTGGCAAAGTACGGGGCGGAGAAGATGGACGAGGTCGAGAGGATTGACACTTACTGGGCATGGACAGCACTTGATCCAACCATGGGCCCTGCGATAATAGACCACTACTTCCATGCAGTTGACGGGAACGTACCAACCTTCCGGGAGGGTGAGTGGGTTGAGGTTCCCGCCTTATCTGATGCTGAAATCGTGGAATTTCCTGAACCGATTGGATGCCTTGAAGTCTACAATGTTGGACATCCAGAACCCGTAACGATCCCGCGTTACATCAGGGTAAGAAATGTTACGAACAAAGGCACTGTCTGGCCGTCAGTAATGGCTGAACTAACCAAGCATTTCTCAACTCTTGGCTTTACCGGACTCAAGAAAGTTCAAATTGGAAGGGATGAGATTGCTGTGAGAGATGTAATGGTGAAGCTCATAGAACATCTTCCCGAGATAGTGCCGGTAAACCTGATAGTTGAGATAACGCAGGAGAGTGTAAGGAGATTTGGTGAGCAGTTCGCACTCTACGGTGTCGGAATTGGAGTAAGGGTTATAGGAGAAAAAAGCGGTGAGAGAAAAGAGTTTTTCTACGGGGTTGCGGAAGCTTCGGCGGTTAAAGCAACCGCTCTTCCAGCAGCAATCGGTGCAATTATGATTGCAGAAAACAAAATTGATAAGCCCGGTGTCTTTGCTCCTGAAGGAGCGGTACCGGCTGAGGAATTTCTTTCTGTGGTGAGCAAGGAGATAAAGATAACGGAAATTGAAAAAGTTGAGAGGGTGCTCAAATTGTAGATTGGCGTGAAATGTAATGACTAAGCTTGCCACCTTCCTGCTGGCTGAAATAACAGTTAATCAAACTGCCAAAAGCCAAAGTGTCCTGACTGAAAACTGGCAAGTAAATAATATTTTTGCTTCATTATTTTTCCATCCCTCCCTCTGAAATATTTTAAAACTCATCCAACACCCACCGCTTACTGATGCCGTAAACTCAAAGAAAAAGCTTATTAATGACTTTAACCATTTCTTTTATAAAATGTCGGAAAGAGACATCCTGATCGAAAGACTTGAAAGGAAGCTTGCCGAGAAGGAGAGGGAACTGACGGAGCTGAGAAGGATGAATAGAGAGTTTTTTGATAAATTAAAGAGGGAGATCGCAGAGGATGTAAAGGAAGAAGTTCTGAGAGATGTTCAGAAACTTTTCAAAGACTCGCAGAGTGAAAAGATCCTGGAAGTTGAGTCGAAGATCGTGGAGTTGAGAAAGGCTATGGAGAGTATAATAACCGAACTGGCTTACATAAAGGGCGAGATAAAGAGCTTGCTGGAGAAAGACAGCGTTAAAGACAGGAGAGAGATCATTGAGGAGAAGATCCAGAAGGCTACAGTTTTCGAAATGGAACCTTTATACCTGCACGAAAAAGAGGATGAGAAGGAAAAGATGATCGGTAAAAAAGATGAACACGGAACAAATGTGCCGGAGAGCAGGAGAAAAAGGAAGACGATAGAGGGAACTGACGATGAGGAGGATTTAATAGTCTGCGACTGAGATGCACATTGAGAAAATACTGCTGAAAAATTTCAAATCATTCGGTAAAAAGGCCGAAATTCCATTTTTCAAAGGATTTACCGTTATCACAGGCCCCAACGGCAGTGGAAAGTCGAACATAATCGATTCAATTCTTTTCTGTCTTGGCCTTTCAACTTCAACAAAACAGCTCAGGGCTGACAGGCTTACGGATCTCATACACAACGGAAAGAGCGAGGCAGAAGTCACAATTGTCTTCTCAGACAACGGAAAGAAGTATGAGGTTTCAAGGAAAGTGAAAGTTACCGAAAAAGGATATTACAGCTACTACTATCTCAACGGCAAAAGTGTCAGCCTCTCCGAGATTCATAACTTTCTCTCACAATTTGGAATATACAGCGACGCGTACAACATGGTGATGCAGGGCGATGTAACAAGAATAATTGAAATGTCACCTTTTCAGAGGAGAAAAATCATCGATGATGTTGCGGGAATTTCTGAATTTGATGAAAAGAAAGAGAAAGCTCTGGAAGAGCTTGAGAGGGTTAGAGAGAGTATAGAGAAACTTGAGGTTTTGATTGCGGAAATCAATGACAGACTTAAAACTCTTGAGAGAGACAGAAATGAGGCCATAAGATACAAGGAGATTCAGAGCAAAAAGGAAGAATACGAGGGTTATCTGATAGCCC
>CAZZLE010000094.1:0-4422 GCA_964654595.1 uncultured archaeon
AAATATGAAAACTCCGGCACTGCATTACGCTCGGACTCTCCTGAGGGATTTGCGATGAAGATGGGAATAGCGCTCACCACCTTTTCAAGGGTAAACATGGGAAAGTTTTCCAGAGATGAGCCCAGGAAGATAAGCTGCGTCCCATGCGAGCCCTACTCCGAAGCAGGCATCACGTATCTGCCCGTTGCGGCAAAAAAGCTACTGGAGGAAAAAGGATGTGACATAGTCATAACTCTTGGCTGGGTTGGTGGGACGCAGAAAGACATGCTCAGCTACATCGTCCTGAGCATGGGGCTGGTTATGGTTCAGCTCATGACAAACAAGCATGTTATAGATGTAACCATCCACGAGGATGAAGCTGAGGACGAAAAAACGCTTATGATGGTCGCTGAAAACAGGGTGAGAGAGCATGTGAGAAATGCGGTCGATTTGCTTTTAAATCCAAAGAGATTGCAGAAACTTGCAGGTACAGGTCAGAGACAGGGCTATCCTGACGTTGGGCCAATCTTAAGATAAATTTGGCGATAAGCAGAAAAATAAATCATGCAAAGGCAGAAAAAAAGCGTGAAAACAAGAGCGCCTATAGGTTCAAAATACCTCATATTTCTGGCAGCTATTGTTGGCGTCATTTCTGGATCAGGAGCTTTTATCTTCTATTTTCTAATTGAGCTGTCAACAAAATTTTTCCTTGTGGGTTTGGATAACTTCAATCCTCCTCTTGCCAGAGGAGAAGTGGAGATAGTCAAAACAGACTTCCATCTGGGAATTCTTCCACTTCCAGCGGTTGTTGCACTTGGAGGGTTGCTAAGCGGTTTAATCGTCTACAGGTTTGCCCCTGAAGCCGAGGGTCACGGAACAGATGCTGTAATAAGAGCATTCCACAGAGCGAGGGGGGTTATAAGGGCAAGAGTTCCGGTTGTTAAAACAGTAGCTTCTGCAATAACCATTGGCAGCGGTGGCAGTGCTGGAAGAGAGGGGCCGATAGCCCAGATTGGAGCAGGATTCGGATCTTTCATCGCTGAACTGCTGAGACTTTCTGACAGGGACAGAAGAATTCTTGTTATCTGCGGCGTTGCTGGAGGGATAGGCAGCATTTTTAGAAGTCCCTTTGGAGGGGCAATGTTTGGAATTGAGGTGCTATACAGGAGGGATAACGAGGTTGAGGCGATAGTCCCGGCATTTGTTTCTTCCATAGTGGCTTTTGTTGTGTTTAACTTAATAATGAGCAAGTTTGCCGGAACGCCTTTTGAGGTTTTACCTATTTTCAAAATTCCGGATGTGGCCATTCACTCTCCGCTTGAATTCCCGATTTACGCTCTGGTTTCGATTCTTGCGGCAATTTTTGGTATCCTGTACGTCAAAGTTTTTTATGCTGTGTACAGTTACTCAAAAAGGCTCAGCATCGCACCCTACCTTAAACCGGCAATTGGGGGATTTTTCACTGGAATCATAGGCCTCTTTCTTCCAGGAGTGCTGGGTATGGGATATGGCTACGTTCAGATGGCTATTGACGGTAAACTTGCTGTATCAGACATGTTACTTCTGGTTCTGGGGAAAATAGTTGCAACCTCCCTCACAGTTGGGAGCGGGGGTAGCGGGGGTGTTTTTGCCCCGTCGATAGTTATTGGTAGCATGCTTGGAGGGTTTGTTGGTTACACCTTCCACCAGATGTTTCCGGAAATTGTGGTTCAGCCTGAAGCATTCGTTCTGATAGGCATGTCCGCATTTGTTGCTGCAGTCGCAAAAACCCCAATTGCCGCAATTTTGATGGTTCTTGAGATGTGCGGTGGATACTCGCTCCTTCCCGCTTTAATGACTTCAGCAACTCTCGCATACTATCTCACCGGGAATTACTCGATATACTCTGAACAGGTCGCGACGAGAGCTGAAAGTCCGGCACACAGAATGGAGATGTCCATAGATGTTCTTGAGAACGTGGAAGTTAAGGATGCGATGGTTCCTGCAGAAAAGCTCGTTGTTGTTTCACCATATCAAAGGGTTAGCGAGGTTCTCGAACTGATTGAGAGAACCGGTCATATAGGTTATCCCGTTGTAATGCATGACAGACTGGTAGGAATTGTTACGTTCGAAGATGTTGAGAAGGTTCCGTTTGAAGAGAGAGACAAAACTCTTGTCAGAGACATCATGACAAAAGATCTGATTGTTACGTATCCCGACGAAACTCTCGAGAATGCTTTAATAAAGCTGGTCGACAAAGGGATTGGCAGACTGCCAGTTGTGGATCGAAGGGATGAGAGGAAACTTCTGGGACTTATAACCAGAAGCGATATAATGAGGGCACATGCGAGAGAGGTTAAGAAATTATGAGAGTTCTGCTGATAACAGGAAAGTTAGCAGAGGAAATGGTTAAAAAATACGGGAAAGGTGCAGATGTTAAAGTGTGCAATATTGACGTGGCAGCCTTCATAACTCCATCGATGCTTGAAAAAGAGGATTTTAGCGGCTACGATCTCGTTTTAGTGCCTGGATTAACTCACAGCTACAACTGGGAGGATTTTGAGAGAAGGAAAGGTGTTAAGGTCAGGCTCGGTCCGATACACGCATACGATCTTCAGCATGTGTTAAAGCTTGTTGGCAAAATCGAATTTTCTCACAAAATTCCCGCATGCAGACTTGTGGAATCGTTGAGGGCTGCTGAAACAGTAAGGGAAATAGATGCACTTGATGAAGACTTCGCTTTTGATATAGGCGGTGTTAAAGTTGGCGGAAAAAGCAGAATGAAGGTTGTTGCGGAAATAGCAAGTTTCTGTGACCTTGAAGATTTGAGGGCAAAGATTGACCGCTACACAGAGAGCGGTGCAGACATCATCGACATAGGTGTTCCGCTTGAGTTTGATGAAGAGTGGTTATCAAAAGCTCTCAAGGTGGCTGTTGACCACTCAAAGCTGCCATTGAGCATAGATACATTCAGCAAGAGAGCCATTGAGATTGGTGTGAGACACGGCGTTGACATGGTCATGAGCATCTCGAAAGATAACATGAATGCTCTCGATTTTATTGATAATCAGGCAGTGGTTGTTGTTGACAGGGACGTTCAGCTTCTGAAAAATCTGGTTGAAAAGGTTAAAAAAAGGACGGAAAAGGTAATAGCCGATCCCATTCTCGACCCACCACTCAAGATTGTTGAATCGATCATGAGGTATGCTGAATTCAGAAAGCTTGACAAAGACACACCGCTTCTTTTTGGAGCCGGGAATGTTACGGAACTGAGTGATGCTGATTCAATTGGAATAAACGCTCTGCTTGCTTTTATTGCAGAGGAGCTTAACTGTAATTTGTTGTTCACAACTGAGGCAAGCCCAAAGACTTCCGGCAGTATCAGGGAAATGAGACTCGCTTCATACCTTGCCAAAGCAGCCAGAATCAGGAGTTCTCCACCAAAAGATGCTGGCATAAGCCTGCTTGCCCTTAAGGAGAAGGTCAGGTATGAGGAGAGAGCTGAACTTGATGACTTTGTCAGGGCTGAAGAAAGCAAAGATTTCGTGCGGGATCCATTGGGAGACTTCATAATTCAGATTTTTGATGGTAAAATAATATGCAGGCACAGCAAAATGACGATAGTTGGTGAGAAAGCAAAGGAAATTGCAGATACAGCTATAAGACACAATCTTCTCTCAAGACTTGACCATGCAGCATATCTCGGCAGAGAGCTCATGAAGGCAGAAATTGCAGCTTTGCTGAACAAGAGCTACATCCAGGACAGAGATTTAAATTTTGGATTTTACAAAAAGACTGAAAGAGAGTTGCGTTAAGAAAGGTCAAACAAATCAGCTTGCAAGTCTCGTTTAAAGCTTCCTGAAGGTTCTTAAAGCTTTCAGACTTCGCAGAATGATTTCAGATGAGGTGGCGAGAAAGTTTTGTTATAAATAAAGAAGACAACAGAATGTTGAGGTGGTTAAAATGGGAGCGAGATTAAGATTGGGATTGGTAGGCATCTTGCTGATATTGCTGGTGACAGTAGCCTCAGCAGCACCACCTTGGCAGCAGAATGAGAAGCCTCAGGCTGGCAAACCGGACTTTGAGAGTGCTGACAGAAACTTCCAGAATGCCAAGGAGATGTTTGAGCAGACTAAAAAGAATATGGAGGATGTGAGAAAGCAGGCGGAGGAGAAGAGATTCGAGGCATGGAAAAGACATCTGCAGGCATGGGTAGAGATGGCAAAAAGGTGGGTTGAGAAAGTTCAGATTAGAGTTGAGAACATGAACATTGGTAATGAAACGAGAGAGAGACTCATGACCAGACTTCAGGAAATTGAGATAAAACTGGATGAGATTGAAATGAAGATAAACTCTGCTCAGAACTATACGGAGCTGAGAGGAGTTGCCATGGAGATCAGAGGGGTGTGGGGAGAGCTCAAACAGGGAATGAGGGCTGTAGCGCATGAGTATGCAGTTGAGAAG
>CAZZLE010000095.1:0-7370 GCA_964654595.1 uncultured archaeon
CGGTCTGTAGCGTTCTGGAGGGTAAACTTTCGCAAAACTTTCCTCATTACCGTTATAAAGAACATCTACCGGAATATCAAGGTGTACCGGTCCGGGTCTGCCTGAGAGAGCAATTCTAATAGCTCTCTGAACAAGTTCAGGAATTCTTTCCCAGTGGGAAACCACAGCATTCCACTTCGTTATTGGCTTGAAGAGATGAAACTGATCCAAAGCCTGCATTGAGCCGTGATCCGGGTAGCTCTTCCACGTCTGGTTCTGTGCTGTTATCACCAGCATCGGTACGCTGTCTGCGTAAGCGGGATAAACTCCCGGAACCAGATCTGCCCCTCCCGGGCCAACTGTTCCAACACAAACCCCAATCTCGCCGCTTGTTCTTGCATAGGCATCCGCCATGCTGGCTGCAGCCTGTTCGTGCCTGCAGTTGATGAACTTCATCCCGTGCTTCTCCCCAACCCTCTTTATTGCATCGAGGAACGTTAGAAGCTGTCCTCCCGGAACTCCAAAAACATACTTTACGTTCTCCTTTATCAGGCACCTTACAAGCAACTCTCCTCCAGAGATCTGCACCATGCTTCGATTTATGATTATAATTTTAAAAAGCTTACCAAAGGTCGATTGAATAAAATTAAAGAGAAAAACAGGTTAGCTTATCAAAAACCTGTTTCAGCCGTAGCCGACGAAGGGTTTTGTTGCAACCCGCATTTTTTCTGTCTTCATCTTCTCCTCGAATCTCTCGTAGAAGTTCAGCATCGCTTCGTTGATGCTTGGCTTTATCTTCTTTAAAGCCTCCAAGAAGTGTCTCATCTCCACCCTCTCTGCGTTAACGTTTTCCCTGATCGCCAGCATCACAGCTTCCCTGCACACCGCCTCGATATCTGCCCCAACATAACCTTCTGTCAGATCAGCAAGCTCCTCAAGGTCAACATCATCAGAGAGAGGCATGTTCCTTGTGTGGATCTTGAAAATTGCCAGTCTGCTTCTCTTGTCCGGTGGCCTTACGTAAACGAGCCTGTCAAACCTTCCTGGCCTTAGCAATGCTGGATCAAGGATATCGGGCCTGTTGGTCGCACCTATAACAACCACCCCATGCAGCTCCTCAAGTCCGTCCATTTCAGTAAGAAGCTGGTTTAGAACTCTCTCAACAGCTCTGCTGCCCTCATCTATACCTCTCATCTGTGCGATGGCGTCGATCTCGTCAAAGAAGATTATACATGGAGCAACCTGTCTTGCCTTTCTGAAAATTTTTCTCACAGCCTTTTCACTCTCTCCGAGCCACTTGCTGAGAATCTGCCCTCCTTTAATGCTTATAAAGTTCGCTTCACTCTCATTCGCCACAGCCTTGGCTATCAGCGTCTTTCCAGTCCCCGGAGGGCCGTAGAGCAGAACACCTTTAGGTGGTCTGATTCCGAACTTCTTGAACTTCTCCGGGAACTTGAGAGGCCACTCAACGGCCTCTATTATCTCTCTCTTTACATCTTCTAATCCTCCAACATCCTCCCATGTAACCTTTGGAATCTCCACAAACACTTCTCTCATCGCTGATGGCTCAACCTCTCTCAGAGCCTCCATGAAGTCGTTCCATGTAACCTTTATTGATTCAAGAAGTTCCACTGGAATTTCATCCTCGTTCAAATCGATCTGCGGTAGATACCTCCTCAAAGCTTTCATTGCTGCCTCCTTGCAAAGAGCTTCAATGTCAGCTCCAACGAACCCGTGAGTTTGATCGGCAAGACTGCGAAGCATGGCTTTTGTTATCTCAACCTCAAGCTCGTCGATAGCTTCCTGCGGTAAAAGATTTTTCACTGCGGATCTGATCTCATTCTCTTTCTCCAGATTTCTGATTTCATCGTAAAGGAAATCAAGGTTTTTAATCAGTTCAGGATCATCGATCTGTCTTTTATACCTTTCAATTGCGTCAAGGACAAATTCTCTACTGTATTTTGGCTCAAGAGGCATGTTTCTTGTGTGTATCTGGAAAATCTCGTATCTCCCTTCTCTGTCTGGCACGCCAATCTCGATCTCCCTGTCAAATCTTCCGGGCCTTCTTAACGCTGGATCGACAGCATCTATTCTGTTTGTAGCACCAATGACTATAACCTGCCCTCTTTCCTCAAGTCCGTCCATCAGAGTCAGAAGCTGTGCAACAACCCTTCTCTCAACCTCTCCCGTTACTTCTTCTCTCTTCGGTGCAATTGAGTCAATCTCATCTATGAATATTATTGAAGGTGCATTTTCCTTTGCCTCCTCGAAAATCTCCCTTAGCCTCTGCTCTGACTCTCCGTAGAATTTGCTCATAATTTCCGGACCGTTAATTGTAAAGAAACTCGCTCCAATCTCGTTGGCAACGGCCTTGGCTATCAGCGTTTTTCCAGTTCCCGGAGGGCCGTAGAGCAGAACACCTTTCGGTGGATCAATTCCGAGTCTCTGGAATATTTCAGGATACCTCAAAGGCAGCTCTATGATCTCCCTAACTTTCTGCAGTTCTTCCTTCAGCCCTCCTATGTCTTCGTACGTGATTCCGGCCTTTCCGAACCTCTCGAACCCTTTTGCAGGCCTGTCCCTGTAAACAACCTTTGTGGTTTCATCGATGACAACAGGTCCTTTTGGTTCTGTCTTGACTGCAACAAAAACCAGAGCCTGATTCTGCTGGGGGTATCTTCCAAATCCTGAGAGAGCAGGAGAGCCAACAAGCGGTACCAGATCTCCCTCCACAACGGGTCTCTTCAGGAACTGATGCTTTAGGTACTCTCCAATATCAACTCCGTAAATTCTTAATTCCATCTTCTTGAGCGGGGCGAGGATTACAGTTCTGGCAGACTGATACTCGACTCTCCTTACCTTGACAACATCCCCAACACCAACCCCCGCATTCTCCCTTATGAATCTATCAATCCTGATGATATTTTTCCCCCAGTCCCTCTTTGGAGCCCTCCATACCTTCGCAACAGTCTTTCTGGCTCCTTCTATCTCTATTATATCTCCAGGGGAAATTTGAAGTCTTAACATTGTATCCGGATCCAATCTTGCAATTCCTCTTCCTGAATCACTTGGATATGCTTGATTTACTTTAAGAGTGAGTTCCATATTCATCACCCATCAACTTTTTACACCTAAACTTTCTTTATTTTAAAGATAAAAAAGGCTTGTGGTGGTCTGATGAAGGTCGCAATACTCGATGCTTTCAACGGAGCCAGCGGAGATATGATTCTCGCTTCACTTCTTGATTTTGGAATTGATAAAGGTGAAATTGAAGATACCGTGAGCGCTCTCGGTATAGATATCAGATACAGACTGGCAAAGGTTAACGTGAAGGGAATACTTGCAAAAAGGATCGAGGTTGAGGAAAAGGGTGGACACAGGAGCTTTAAAGAAGTTTTGAGTATCATAAAAAATTCAAAGCTGGAGGATGAGGTTAAGAAGAATGCTGTAGCTATTTTCGAGCTCATAGCCAAAGCTGAGGCAAAAGTTCACGGCAGAAACTACAGAGAGAGTGTTTTTCATGAAGTTGGTGCTGATGATGCAATCTTTGATGTTGTTTGTTGCGTGAGGGCGTTTGAAAATTTAAAAAAAGAGGGATACACTTTTTTTGCCACACCCATCAGAGCCGGTTCAGGATTTGTCAAGTTCTCTCATGGCAAATATCCCGTCCCCGCTCCAGCGGTGCTTGAAATCCTTAAGAATTCATCCCTGAAGTTTATAATGGATGGAGAGGGAGAGCTTCTAACCCCCACCGGTGCGGCAATTCTTTCTCATTACTGTAAACCCCTGAAACCATTCCCGCTAAAGGTCAGGGAGATTTCGTACGGAGCGGGAAAGAGAGAAACTGATGTGCCAAATGTTCTGAGATTGATTCTCGGTGAGGCAGCATTTCATGACTGCATTGCGGTTATTGAGACAAATCTGGATGATTTAAGCGGTGAGATGCTCGGTCATGCAATGAAAAAGCTACTTGAAAGAGATGACGTGCTCGATCTGGTAATGATTCCGGCTTACGGCAAGAAAATGAGACCTGCAAGCATTTTAAAAGCCATTTCTCCGATGCACAGAGCAGAGGAGGTTGCAGCTGAGATCATGCGGCTAACAGGAAGTCTCGGTGTCAGGGTTATACCTGTTTACCACAGAGTGATTTCCAGGAGGGAGATGGAAACTGTGAAGGTTAAAATTCGTGGCAGGGAATTTGAGGTTAGGGTAAAAAGGTCTTATCCCGGATTTGAGCTCCTAAAGCCAGAGTTTGACGACGTTGTTGCGATAGCGGAGAATTTAAACGCTCCGGTAGGGGTGGTTTACAGGGAGATTTTAAAGAAAATCGGTGCTGAGAATGCTGATTCCGAGCGGGAGTAAATGCATAGACTCACTTCTCGGCGGGGGGGTTGAAACTGGAACTGTGACCCAGATTTACGGGCACGGAGGTACGGGCAAGACCACCATCTGTTTGATGCTTGCCAGAAATGCTGCAAAGGAGTTTAAAGTGGCCTACATAGACACCGAAGGGCTTTCAGGGGAGAGAGTCAGACAAATTTTTGGAGATGAGAGGCTTTTTTCCAACGTTTTTGTGTACGAGGTTTTCAGCTTCAGACAGCAGGGAGTGGCAATCAAAGAAGCGGAAAAGCTTTGCAGAAGTGAGAGGGTAAAGCTTGTTATCGTGGACTGCTTTACCTCCCTGTACAGAAGTGAGCTTGAAGATGAGAAAAGTCAGATCAAGATAAAAAGGGAGCTCACGTCACAGCTAACATTCCTGCTCGGAGTTGCGAGGAAGTACGATGTTGCGGTGGTAATAACGAACCAGATGTACACGGATGTTTCTTCAGGAGTTGACCGCCCGCTCGGTGGGCCGAGTCTTGAGCATCTGTCGAAGGTCATAATTGGCCTTGAAAGAAGTGATGAGCTTAGAAAGGCAACTCTGATAAAGCACAGATGGATGAGAGAGGGAATGAGCTGTTTTTACAGAATTACCAGTAGTGGTGTGGAACCCTGATCACTTCAGCAGCGGAAGGTTTCCGGTCACCTTGTCAATTTTCTTTTCATCATCAGGACCGATTACAACAGCTGTTATTGTCCCCGGCGGGATTTCTGTCAATCCCGCATCCTGCACAACTCCAGTAACGAGTTTGAGCGACTCTGCCTTTTGCTTGATTTCAAGTAACTCTTCAAGGCTTTTAACCTTCAAAACAATTTTCTTCTGTCCCTCATCAAGCCACTTCCTCCTCAGATTGCTGTCAGACTTGAGGTAGCCAATAACAGCTGCATGTGCTACCTGAACCGCAATCTTTCCCCTTGATAGTTTCAGATCATCCCTGACAACGATTACCTGCTTCAAAGCCATTTCTTTAACCTTCTTCCTCACCAAAACCGTAAGATTTTAGCTCTTCAAGAGTTACCGGCTTAGACTTCTCCTCAACCCATTTTATTCCAACTTTTCTCGCTTCCTCTTCGTCGAAATCTCCAATAATGATTTTTCCATCTTCCACTGATTTTATGCTTTTCCTTGGAACAGCAAGAAATTCCGAGCCAACCTTAACTATAAGGTAGTTGCCGTAAACATCTATGCTCTCTCCGAAGCTCTCTTCACCCCTGAAAACATACATGCATATCAAATCCATGCTCAATGTTATTCGTAATCTTAAAAGTTTTGCCTGTTTTTAAAGGGCAATAAAAGGGGCGATAAAAAAATCAGGAGTATTTTTCAATGATGTCCCTCAGGTATATTTTGTGCTGTCCGAGCTTCCCTCCGTAGTTGCCTGCAGAGATCCTCACAACCCCATCAACCCTGCTCACGACATCCATGCAAACGTACATGGCCTTCTCAACAGCCTCCCTTGTTATTCCATTGATGACAATTTCGGGAATCGATTTCACACCATCAGGAACCTTGGAGTCCGGGATTTTTCCCTTCAGCGTTGGGCAGTAATAGTGGTTTGTGCTCGGTCCCATTTCCGGATACTTTGTTTCTGGCTTGCTTCCGGCAGAGCATATGTCAAAGGAAGTGATTACACCCTCAATATTTTTGAGAGCTTCAACCGCTGCCTCTCCAGCTTCTAAAGCCGCTTCTTCACTCTCGCAGAAGTACCAGATGTTTCCACCCGCTATTCCTTCAGCATATCCAATGTAGCGCTCGATTATGAACTCCCCGAACATTATTGGCACCCTGATCACCTTCCTTCCCCACATTTCATCCTCCCATTCGTATCCATCTCCACATCTTCCCACATTGATTTCAGCATCAAAGGTTGTTTCGCTGTCCGTGGCATTGAAGACTCTCGTTGTAGGAACAACAAGAATTCCCTGCCTTATTCTTTTTCCCATCTCCCTCATCAGCACGTCAAGAAACTTCTTGGACTTCTGAACCCATATCTGGCAGATTGCTCCCAACCTTCCATCAGGTGTTTCCTGAGGTGACAGCCAGAGTTCAACTCCACCCTCAGCCTCCCCGAAAACTGTTGAGGGCAAGGCGGTAGCGGAGTATGCTGCTTTCTTAAGCAACCACTTGTGCTTTGCAGTCACAATAATTCTCGAGTATATGCCATCAAAAGCCTCGCAGTATGTATCCTCAACCGGCACACCATTCAGCTCAAGCATGTTATAAGGCCTCATGAAACTATAAAAAACCTGCGAATTGGCTTGGTGCTACTGTTTAGATTTAAAATTTTTCACAAGCTCAATCAGCTCTCTTGCAGCTCTCTCAGGGTCTTCAGACGCGGCAATTGCTGATATAACCGCTATTCCCACCACTCCGGTCTTCAGAACCTCAACTGCATTTTCTCTTTTTATCGAGCCAATGGCAACGACTGGAACTTTAACACTCCCAACTATCTTCCTGAGCCCCTCAATACCTATTGCCTCCCCCGCATCCTCCTTTGTTTTTGTCGGGAATACCGGACCAACACCGAGATAATCCGCATACTTCTCGTCCTTCTTTGCCTCCTCGACGCTACCTGCAGAGACACCAATGTAACCGGGAAAGATTTCCCTTGCAACCTCTGCAGGCATATCGTCCTGCCCTATGTGAACGCCATCCGCATCAACAGCTATGGCCACATCTATTCTGTCGTTTACGAAGAATAATGCCCCGTAATCTCTGGTCAGCTCCCTTATTCTCTTTCCTATTTCATAAATCCTCTTAGTGCTCAGAACCTTCTCTCTGAACTGCACTGCCCTGACTCCCCCTTTAAGAGCCTTTTCAGCAATCTCCTCGTGTGTGTGGCCAAATCTCGAATCAGTTATGAAGTAAACACCCAGATAATCCTCAAGCCTGCCCATCAGATGACATTGTTCTTTCGGATTTAAGTTTTTGTTCCGAGGTCTTAATGGGATGTGAGGCCCGGACAGTAGCTTTCAGGAGAACAAGAGAATGGTTATAAAAGGCCTTTAGC
>CAZZLE010000096.1:0-2523 GCA_964654595.1 uncultured archaeon
ATCTCTTTCCACTTTCACATTGCCTTTGTAAATGGTGTAGAGGGAAAGGAGCATTAAAAACAGAAATGAAACATAGAAGGAGATTTTGAAGGGAACAAAGAAGCCGGCAAGGAAAGATGCTGTGGAGAGAGTTAAGAGGGAAAGAAGCCTTGCTTCATGGTGTTTGAAGTATCTGAGAAAAGGAATGGTGATGAGAAGCGAGGAAATGTAGAAACAAACTGCATAAATCAAGGTATACATGCTACCTCACTTCTTTCAGGCTTATATTTAGAGTTGAAATTGAAACGAGGCCAAGGAGGACTGTTGTCACATTTTTCACAGCATGATCCACAAGGGCTAATGTGAAGGCCGTTCCGGGAGAGAATTCTGCAAGCAGGACTGCTGTAACCGCCGCCTCGTAAGTCCCAACACCGCCAGGCGTTATTGGAAGTGCCTTGATGATGTTACCCACAGCAACTGCAAGGGCTATTAACATGAAACTCACGCCCCCAAAGCTCAGAGCGATGATGTAACATACCGCAATATCAGAGAACCAAAGCAGCAGAGAGAGAAGTGTTAAAACTATGCTCTGCTTCAACCCCATTACCTTCATCGCATTTTTGAACACCCTCCCCAGCACGTTTTCCATTCTTGAAAGAATGATAATTCCAAAAAAAATCAGACCGGCAAAAATCAGTGCATAGGCGGGCTCATTCAACCCAGCACCAAGCAGCAGTGCAGAGAATGCTGCTATCATCGCTACCGAAATCAGGTCAAAAAACCTTTCAGCAGCAATTCCCCCGATCGATTCCGAGTAAGGGACATCCTTTTTCTTAAAAACATAGGCTCTCGCCAGATCTCCAAGTCTTATGGGGGTTATCACATTCACGGTCTGACTTATGCTTACGGCAGCTGTAGAGAACCACACCCCTTCCTTTCTCCCCATGCACCTCAAAATGTAGTCGAATCTAACACCTCTAAGAATATAGGAGAGTGAGTAAAGAAAGGTGGAAATCAGCAGAAAAAAGAGGTTGATTGAGATTAAGCTTGCGTAAACGTTTTCCACACCGGCTTTTATTGCGATTGCCCCGAGAATTGTGAGAGCAATCAGGGTTGAGATGAGAAGATATCTCTTGCTTTTTTTCTTTTCATCAAACCACATCCTCAAAATCTGGGAGAACATGTAAACAACATCCTTTCTGAACTCAACCTTTGTTTCCCCGCCGTGCTGCCATTTAACAGGGATTTCCCTGACTCTGTAGCCTCTCTTCTGGGCAAGAACGAGAACCTCTGTATCCCAGAACCAGTGGTTGTCCTTAACCTCCCTTCCCAGTTCAAGAATTATGTCTTTTTTAAACGCTTTAAAACCGCACTGGTGGTCATGCAGTTTTGAACCGAGAAAAAGGCGAACGAGAAAGTTGTAAACACGAGAGGCTATTTCTCTTTTAGCAGGTCTGTCTGTAAGGCTTCCTTTCATAAGTCTTGAACCGGTGGCAAAATCATATCCATCAACGATGATAGCATCAACAAGCTCTTTAAGGTGAGAGAGATCCGTGGAGAGGTCAACATCCATGTAAACCACAACTTCGCCGCTGGCTTTGGAGAAAGCATTCATTAAAGCCTTCCCTCTCCCCAGTCTCTCATCTGAGTGGACATGCCTGATTTTGGGGTTGACTGCTGCAAGTTCTGCTGCTATTCTGTCAGTACCATCTTTTGAACCATCTTCTGCTATGATTATCTCAAAATCGTAACCCGTTTCCTGTGCGGCTTTATATACCTCATCCACCGCACTTTTAAGTCTTTTTGCCTCATTGTATGCTGGCAAAACGATGCTGATTTTCATTGTGGTAAGGATTGAGGTTGAAAATATTTGCTTTACTATACGTCAAACACGGCAACGAGAGGAAGATGGTCCGGGGGTTTTTCAGCAAGCCTCGGTTTGATGTCTGCATAACAGTCAACACATCTCTCAGCCAGAGGTGGGGTGGCCAAGATGGCATCAACCCTCCAACCCAGTCCTCGATCAATGGCTCCCTTAACCCTGTAGTCGTAAAAGGTGTATATTCTCTCTCCTGGATGAATTTTTCTCAGCACATCAACAAATCCCAGATCCAAAAGCTTTTTGTAGGCTTTTCTTGCATCCTCGTGGAAGCAGACATGATTTTTCAGTTTTTCTGGAGAGTGCACGTCAATTGCTTCAGGAGCGACGTTCATATCTCCGCACCATACGGTGTAGCTGTTGAAGTCAACTGTTCTGACAAAGTACTCTCTAAGCCTCTCAAGCCACTGAAGCTTGTACTGGTATTTTTCACTCTCAATCTTAAAACCCTGAGGAACGTAGGTGTTTATCACATCAATTCCTGCGATTTTTGCCCTCACCATTCTGTCCTCATCCCTTGGATCGGAATCAAGACCAAAAGAAATGTTTTCAGGTTCTTCAAGTGAGGCAATTGCAACCCCGTTTCTTCCCTTGCTTCCGCTGAAAATTACGTGATATCCGATGCGGTGAAATTCTGCCTCAGGAAACCTTCTGTTTTCAACCTT
>CAZZLE010000097.1:0-1746 GCA_964654595.1 uncultured archaeon
CTTACAGCCAGTCCGCCACTCGCATCAGCACCCTCTACCCTCGTTGCCGGAATTCCAAACTCTGCAAGCCCCGCATAATCAGCAATTAATGCAGCAATGTGTTCCTGGCCGAGATACCTTCCACCGCTCATGTTTCCGACGAAGATCGCTTCTATTTCCTTTCCTTCAAGGTCAGCATCCTCCAGAGCCTCTTTTCCAGCCTCGAGCACGATGTCTCTGAAACCCTTATCCCAGAGCTCTCCGAATCTGCTCTGCCCCACACCAACAACCGCTACTCTCCTCATGCCTTTATCTTCCTCCTGTGTTTCAGATAAATCGCGTAATCCACATACACCTTTCTCTCTATCTTCTCCCATACCTTCGGTTCTCTCTCAAACTCCTTTATTCTCTCAGTAACCCTCAGGGCAAAGGCATCGCTTCCCGCACCCGAGCCAAAGGAAACAAGAAGAATTCTCTCATCTGGCTCAGCTATGTCAAGTGTTGCTGCAAGGCCTATCAGTGATGAACCCGAGTATGTATTTCCTATGGCTTTCACAACAAGTCCCTGGCTTATGTGCTCCTCGCTGAACCCCAGCATTTTTGCCGCTCTCACAGGAAACTTTGCGTTGGGCATGTGAAAAACTGCATAATCGAAATCCTCAGTTTTGTAGCCGTACCTCTTCATCAAACCCCTTGCTGCGGAAACGACATGCCTGAAATATGCCGGTTCTCCGGTAAACCTCCCACCATGGCTTGGATAGGGCTGCAGATCTCTCCTCCAGAAATCCGGAGTGTCGGAAGTGAATGAGTAGGTTGCCTCAATCTCAGCAATGGGGTCTTTTCCGATGATGAAAGCCGCACCTCCGGCTGATGCAGAATATTCAAGGGCATCTCCGGGCCTTGACTGGCTTGTGTCCGCACCGATAGCCAGACCAAACTTTATCATTTCTGCCTTAACCATTGAATAGCAGATCTGCATTCCTGCAGTTCCAGCCTTGCAGGCAAATTCAAGATCCGCTGCAAAGTACTCGTTGCCCACACCGATAGCTTCACCAACTATCGTCGCTGTGGGCTTTACCGCATACGGATGGCTTTCAGAACCAACAAAAACGGCACCAATGTCTTCAGGGTTAATTCTGGCTCTCTTAACAGCTTCCCTGGCAGCTTCAACAGCAATTGTGGCGGTGTCTTCATCCACATCCGGAACAGACTTTTCGTAAACCCCAAGTCCGTCCTTTATCTTTTTTGCATCTTCCCCCCAGACTCTTGCGATCTCCTCAACCTTTATCCTGAACCTCGGAATGTAACTGCCATACGAAACAATCCCTATCATGCAAACTTCCTCCTCAACCTTTTTATCATCTCCTTAACTTCCATCCGGGTAACAATGAGGGAAATTCTCTCAATCTCAGCAATTTTAACAGCCATCTCGTCAACATCGTTCGCCCTCAAACCGTGAAGCACCACTGCAGATGGCTTGAGATTTGAAACTCTCACAGCAACCATTGGGGACCTTCCGGTGGAGACTTTTGTGAATATCAACGCTCTCTCGCTCGTAAGTCCGTAAAGGCGGGAAAAGTCAAAAGGATTTAAAGAAAGGATGGCCTTTATGCTGTCTATCATCGTATTGCCGGGGAGGGGGTTTAAAATCCCAAAAACTCCCCACGGGAAGGCCCCCAATGGTTGCTGTGTGATTTTCAAATCTCAAGCCATCTGCAGTGGTGCTTCACGGTTTGAGGGCGAACGATGTTGACGAGATGGCTGTTA
>CAZZLE010000098.1:0-5458 GCA_964654595.1 uncultured archaeon
TGTTTCTGCAGGCGTTAAAAGAGGTGCTTGAATGCTGATTGCTCTAACCGGCACACCGGGAACCGGGAAGAGCAGTGTTGCGGAGCTGCTGAAGAACAGAGGATACAGGATTGCGAGCATTGTTGAGCTGGCAAAAAAATACGACTGCATAATCGATGAGGAGGATGGAGAGTTAATCATAGATGTGGAAAAGCTTGCTGCTGAGATAGATTTTGATGGAGTTGTTGAAGGACACCTCTCCCATCTTTTAAAGCCTGATATTGCAATAGTTCTGAGATGCAATCCTGCTGTGCTTAAGGAGAGGTTGAAAGAAAGAAAATGGAGTGAGGAGAAGCTGATGGAGAACGTTGAGGCAGAATTGCTTGATGTAATCCTTGTTGAAGCACTCAATCATGCTGGAGAGGTTTACGAGATAGACACAACTGAAATGAGCGTTTATGAAGTTGCAGATGCTGTTGACAGTATCGTTAAAGACAGGGATGCAAGGAAAAAGTATAAGCCCGGAAGAATAGACTGGCTTTCTGAGCTTGAGGACAGACTTGATGAATTTGTAAGGAAGGTGTAAGAAATGGAGGGTTTCAGAAAGATAGAGTGGGCGGAACGCTACATGAAAGTTCTGGGAAAGATCAGGGATCGTTTCAGGAAAGAGAGACCCCTGGAGGGCTTTAAAGTTGGAATGGCACTGCATGTGGAGGCAAAGACCGCAGTTCTTGTTAAAACCCTCTTTGATGCTGGAGCGGAGGTTGCGATTACGGGCTGCAATCCGATGAGCACTCAGGATGATGTAGCTGATGCTCTGAGAGAAATCGGGATTGCATGCTTTGCAAAAAGGGGAATGAGTGTCGAGGAGTACTATGAAGCTCTTAAAAAGGTAATAAGAACAGGGCCTGACATCGTAATTGACGATGGTGCAGATCTCATATTTCTCCTTCATGGAGAGATGGAGGAGTATGCTGAAAATGTGAAGGGGGCGAGTGAGGAAACCACAACTGGAGTGATAAGGCTCAGGGCGATGGAGAGGGAGGGTGTGCTGAAGTTTCCGGTTATAGCAGTCAATGATGCCTACACGAAATACCTCTTTGACAATCGCTATGGCACCGGCCAGTCTGCAATAGATGGGGTGATAAGGGCCACAAATCTGCTGATGGCCGGGAAGACTGTGGTTGTTGCGGGCTATGGATGGTGTGGCAGAGGAGTGGCGATGAGGGCAAGAGGAATGGGGGCGAATGTTGTTGTAACAGAAGTGGACGAGATCAGAGCTCTGGAGGCGGTGATGGATGGATTCAGAGTTATGAGGATGGAAGAGGCGGCAGAAATTGGAGATATCTTTATTACAGCTACAGGCAACAGGGACATTATCAGAGAGGAGCACATCAGAAGGATGAAGGATGGAGCAATACTTGCCAATGCCGGACACTTTAACGTTGAAATCGACATTCAGGCACTTGAGAAAATGGCAAAAGCGAAGAGGGAGGCAAGAAAGTACGTTACCGAATACGATCTTGGAGAGAAGAGAGTTTATCTGCTCGCAGAAGGGAGGCTGGTAAATCTTGTTGCTGCTGACGGCCATCCTGTTGAGGTTATGGATATGAGCTTTGCCAATCAGGCTCTTGCTGCTGAGTATATCGCTGAGAACTGGGAAAGGCTGGAAAGAAAGGTTTACAGACTTCCCGAAGAACTCGACAGGATGGTGGCGAGAATGAAGCTTGAATCGATGGGAGTGAAGATTGACGAGCTTACTGATGAGCAGATAAGGTATTTGAGTGACTGGAGGTGTGGAACTTGATCTGGACGTACAGGGCCATGAACAATCCCGTGGCAAGGAGGAAATGGGTAATCTTTGTTTTGCTGATAATTGCTGCAGGATTTGGATTCACAGCTTATAAAATAGCTGCTGGAGCAGAAGTTGGAAAATCTCTTATATTTGCAGCAATTTTCGCGCTTTTTGTATCTTTATACGCCATAATAACTCTTGGAAAACCAAGACATTACACCATTGATGGAGATTTCGTTTACTACAAACCCTTCAGAACCAATTTGAAAAAGATAGAGGGGTTTGAAGTTGATGAGGGTAGAAAAGTAATAAAACTGAAGGGAGCGGGAATTTTTTCTGTCAGAACTCTGTACTTTGAAAACGATGACGACCTGAAGCAGGCTGTCAGAAAGCTGGAAAGAATACTGGAAAGGTAGTTTTATAAGAAGTGCCGGTCAGGTTGCCAATATGGCCTCTCTCACCGCCTGCATGCAATGTGCGATATGCAGTTCATCCTGCAGTATGAGATACACGATGAACGTCAGGAAACTCATAGCTCGGTACATTTCCAGTGGCCAGTTCTGGGGCGAGGAGCTGTGGAACTGCACAACCTGCCACCTCTGCCAGGACAGGTGTCCGAGAGGCATACCCATCACTGATTTGATTGTTGAAGCGAGAAGCAGGGTTATTGAGAGTGGCAGAGTTCCGGGAGATGTGAGGAAGATGCTTGAAAGCATTCAGAAGTTCTCCAACCCTTTTGGGGTGGGAAAGACAAAGAAGAGGGAGTGGCATCAGGGCAAGTTCAGGTTTGCAGATGAAGGAGAATTTGAGTATCTATTCTTTGCAGGCTGTGGGGTTGTCGATGAAAGAGTTGCAGAAGTTGCAAGGAAGGCCGGGGAACTGCTTGAGTATGCTGGAATAAAATTCGCAATTCTGAGGGATGAGGGCTGCTGCGGCAATGATGTCAGGGCTGTTGGAGAGGAGGGGCTTTTTGAAATGCTTAAGGAGGAGAATAAAGCTGTTTTTGATGAGTATGGTGTAAAGAAGGTTGTTGTAATCTCCCCTCACTGCTACAACACATTCAAAAACGATTACGGGCTTGAAGTTTATCACATTTCACAGATTCTGCTTAAGGCAATTCAGGATGCGAGTTTGAGATTCAGGAAAGTTGTTGATGCGAGAGTTGCCTTTCACGACTCATGCTATCTGGGAAGATACAACGGGCTGTATGATGAGCCAAGAGAAGTTATCAAAGCGATTCCGGGTGTTGAGCTTGTTGAGATGCTGAGAAATAGAGAGAATTCTCTCTGCTGTGGAGCTGGAGGGGGCAACATTGTTAGAGATGTGGAATTCAGACCCTCCATCAAGAGGATTGAAGAGGTCAGCATGGTTGCTGCTGAAGTTCTTGCGGTATCATGTCCTTTCTGTCTTATGATGCTCGAAGATGCTGCGAAAGTTAAAAAAGCTGATATCAGGGTTGTTGATATTGTGGAACTGCTTTACGAATCAGTTTCTGGAGTTTAGTGATATTAAAAGGAATGGAAAAATTTTAAGCTAATCTTCCTTCTTTTCGCTCTCTTCCTCTTTTTCCTCCTCAGCAGCCTCCTCTGCCCTTCTGAGCTCCTCTCCGAGTCTCAGCAATTCCTGATCTCTGCTGAATTTTTCGACAATTTCAATCTCCTTTATGTCAGTTGTGTCAAATATTTCCTTTACAGCTCTGTATCTGCCAATGAGAAAGATCTGGTTCAGGTAAACGTCACTTGAAACTTCAACAGCAGCCTTATCACCATCGATTTTCACTTCCTTAGCATCAACGCCTGTGTGGATGACAAAGAGAGCTCTGATTTTATCCTCCAGCCTCTCGAGTTTTTCCTTAATTTCGTACTCGAATGTTATTTTCTTGCCTGCAAGCGGATGGTTGAAGTCAACAATCACCCTTCTTCCAACTATCCTTTCAATCGTTCCGATTCTGTTTCCAATTCTCACCCTCTGTCCGATCTCCGGTTTCTCCTTGAACCTGT
Organism: uncultured archaeon; assembly: GCA_964654595.1. GTDB lineage: Archaea > Halobacteriota > Archaeoglobi > Archaeoglobales > Archaeoglobaceae > Archaeoglobus. The sequence goes on from CAZZLE010000098.1 coordinate 3,775, forward strand.
TTATGCTGAATGTATCCTTCAGCTCCGGATTGTATTCGCCAAAGGCCTTTTCTGGAGGGATTTCAACCTTACCCCTGTATCCAACATCCTTCCCTCTTATATCCTCTTCAAGTCCCGGCAGGATGTGCCCCTTCCCTATTACAGCGTAGATATCTCCGTATCTGGCATTCTCGTTGTATATTCCGTGTTCTTTCGCCACCTCTTCATCTGTGGTATCAACAATTGTCCCGTCTTCCAGCTTAGCTGTGTAGCTCAGCCTGATAAAGTCACCGTCCGATATCATAAACACCACCTTTTTTAAGCCCGAAGGAACGGGTATAAAAAGATTGAGATGGAGGTTGAGGTTAAGTTTCCGTACAGCAGAGATGCTGAGGAGAAAGTTCGGAAAATTGCGAAGCCAGTAGCGGAAAAATTCGAGCATGACGTTTATTTCTCACATCCATGCAGAGATTTTGCTCTGACCGACGAGGCAATAAGGATAAGAAGGGATGCTGAGGGGATAACCTTAACGTACAAGGGTCCAAAGGTTGATGCGGAAACCAAAAGCAGAGAGGAAATAAAAGTTAGAGTGGATGACTTTGATGCAGCAAGCAGAATTTTTGAAAAACTTGGATTTAAGCCTGTTGCAGAGGTTAAGAAGATCAGGAGAATTTACGGTTTCGAGGATGCCATAATCTGCATAGATGATGTGGAGGGTCTTGGAAAGTTCGTTGAAATTGAAATTGAAGCTGAAAATCTGGAAGTGAAGGAGAAGGTTTTCCAGATTGCCAGACTTCTGGGATATTCGAAGAATGACAGCATCAGGGAATCATATCTTGAGCTTATCTTACAGAAAAAATTACGAAAAGATCCATCCAAAACCGGGCAAAAGTCTTAAATATCGGTAGCAAGGGGTTGTTTACATCAGGTCTGAGTTTGAGCGATAGCTTAAAAAGATTCAAGCAAAAGCGGGACCGAAATTCAAGCAAAAGCCTTATAAACCTAAAAACCAAATAAGATGTTGCCAAGAACAAAAACCATGGGTCCGGCAAGTGCCCTGAAAGGGCGTTAAGCCCGTGATGAGGGGAAGCCTTCCTACCCATGGTATATTGTGGGAGGACCGCATGTGAAATGCGGTCTGATGTGGGCTTGCCAGTAGAGTAAACCGGCAGGCGAGGGATGTATTCACCGCTTTATCCCCCGCCAATTCTGGTTGATCCTGCCAGAGGCCGCTGCTATCCGGCTGGGACTAAGCCATGCGAGTCAAGGGGCTTGTATCCCTTCGGGGATGCAAGCACCGGCGGACGGCTCAGTAACACGTGGACAACCTGCCCTCGGGTGGGGGATAACCCCGGGAAACTGGGGCTAATCCCCCATAGGGGATGGGTACTGGAATGTCCCATCTCCGAAAGCGCTCAGCGCCCGAGGATGGGTCTGCGGCGGATTAGGTTGTTGGTGGAAACCCTCCCGCCCATTGTTATTTTGGGGGGGCCCCGCATTTGAAATGCGTTCTGATGTGGGCTTGCCAGTAAAGTAACCCGGCAGGCGAGGAATGTATTCCCCGCTTTACCCCCCGCCAATTCTGGTTGATCCTGCCAGAGGCCGCTGCTATCCGGCTGGGGCTAAGCCATGCGGGTCAAGGGGGGCGTAGGGCTTCGGGGAGGGAAGGACGGGCGGGGGGGCCGGCGCGCCGCGGCGCGGGCAC
>CAZZLE010000099.1:0-6316 GCA_964654595.1 uncultured archaeon
CCTCTTACCGCATTGGGATGCACACCGCCCATGTAAAGGTTTTCCCCTTCTATAATTATTACCGCCCTGCTGTAAGCGGATTTTAGCTTTGCAATTTGCATGAAAAGTCTGTTTTGAATAACGCTGTTAAGAAAGTCCTCAACGGTTTTTCTCTCCACAGCAACTCTGTCACTAACAACATAATCCGCAACTTCAAGGTTCCTCACCTCAATACTCGCCCCAATTTCTCTTAAATACTTCACAACCTCAGATCTCAGCTCCCTTGAATCCACAACCACTTTTACTCCAGCAGGAAGGGTAAACTCCCCAAGACTGCTCTGCTTCCCCCCAATTTGTCTTTTGATTTCCAGAATCTTGTCATACATCATCTTCTCCTTCCTCATGCTTGAATAATAGTAAGCCTCATCCCTCGTTCCCTTCGCAACAAGAACGACAATTCTCCCCTCTCTCCCCCTTCCGGTTCTTCCCTTTCGCTGAATCGCCCTGATTTCAGATGGTACTGCCTCGTAAAATACCACAAGGTCTGTGGCGGGAATGTCAAGCCCCTCTTCCCCAACTGAAGTTGCAACCAGAACCTTGTATTCCCCATTTCTGAACTTCTCTATGGTTTCTATCTGCTCCTTTTGTCTCATTCCTTTGTCATTATCCCTGCTCGCCTGTCCAACAAATTTTGCAACTGGAAACATTGCTGAGAGTTCGTTGACCAGCATTTCTGCTGAATCTCTGTAGTTTGTAAAAACCATTATTCTGGAGTCCGGATTTTTCTCGAACTGCTCCCTTAGAATTTCTTTCAGCTTTTCCAGTTTTGGATGCTCGGTTCCACACTTTGAGAGGGCTACTACCGCTTTCTTGAAATTGGGGTCGTTAACAATGCTTTTAGCTGCTTTACTTCCTCCTCTTGACATTGCCTCCCTGACAAGCTTTTTCAGGTAGCTTTTTACTGCCCTGACTCCCTGAGTTTCTATCAGCTCAATCGCATGCTGAAGTTTCAGTATTTCAGCGAGAATGGACAATGCCTCAAACATCTCAGAGTTTCCACCTGCAGCCTCTGCCTGAATTGCATCTTGGAGAGCAAGCAAATCCCTCTTCGATGAGCTCTCAGGAACCTCTATACCCATCTCCCTGAGCCGGTTAAGCCTTGTTTTGACACAATCCTCAAGTTTTTCCTTTACCTCTTTCATCTCTTCGGGAATTTCAACCTTTATCCACTCAATCCTTTTCTTTCCAACATAGGGTGCAACATCATCGTCCCACTCTGTTCTGACTTCTATGGCCTCAATACCCAAATTCTGGATCACTTCCATTATCCTTTCCGGATCACTCCCGGGAGAGGCCGTCATTGCAAGTATAAGTTTCTTTGCGGTTTTCATGTATTCTCTGGCAATGAAAACGTAGGCGTAATTTCCAACCGCCCTGTGAGCTTCATCAAAAACAAGAAGTATGACATCCTCAAGGCTTATTCTTCCTGTAAGAATGTCGTTCTCAATAACCTGAGGCGTTGAAACAATTATTCTTGCTCTTTCCCACATTTCCTTTCTTTTTTCTGGAGAGACCTCACCTGTAAGGGACACTATTTCCTCGACTTTAAGCACTTTTTTCAAAAATCTTGCGTGCTGTTCCACAAGGGGTTTGGTTGGGGCGAGAAAGAGAACTTTGCCATCCTCGTTTAGCAATCTCGACGCGATTACGAGTGCGGCAATCGTTGTTTTCCCCAAACCGGTTGGGATTACAACGAGCGTATTCTTGGTTAAAGCGGTAGTGGCAATCGATATTTGATACATCCTTCTTTCAATCGTGTTCTCCCTGATCAGAGGGTGTGTCACGTATTCCACAAAATCAGTTAGCTGAGGTAAATAAAAACATGATGGGCAATAATGGAGATGTGTCTTTAAAACACCCGATTACACTTTTCCCTTAACCTTCTCAACCACCCTTATAACCTCAATTGATGTCTTCGGGTAATTTCCATAATCGTCCTTCTCCAGACTCTTTACCATATCCCATATTGTAAGCAGAGCAACACTGACGCCCGTTAAAGCCTCCATCTCAACTCCGGTCTTGCCCTTAGACTTAACAGTGCATCTGACCCTTATCCCGACACTCTCTATATCAAAATCGAACTTCACGGATGTTATAGGAATTGGATGACACATCGGTATTAGCTCAGGTGTCTTCTTAACCGCCATAACCCCAGCTACGTTTGCTGCAGCAATAACGTTGCCCTTAGCCACCTCCTTCTTTAGAATAGCTTCAATGGTGGAACTTCTCAATCTGATGTAGCCCTCAGCAACAGCAATTCTGTCAACGTCATCTTTTCCAGATATATCAACCATCCTTACCTTCCCGTTTTCGATGTGTGTAAATTCCATATTTCGTCTCTGCAGGTAAAAATATATATCTTGCCAATAACAGTTAGCATGGAAGCGCTTGTTGTTGTCGACATGCAAAAGGATTTCTGCTACAGGAATGGTGCCCTTTACATCCCTGATGCTGAGAAAATTTTCGATACTGCATCAAAGGTTGTTGAATCTGCCAGAGAGAGAATGCCCGTAATCTTCACCCAGGACTGGCACAGAGAGGATGATGTGGAATTCAAAATCTGGCCAAAGCACTGTGTAATGAACACAGAAGGCGCAGAGGTTGTTGATGAGCTGAATCCGAAACCTGAAGATTACTATATAAAGAAAAGAAGATACTCAGCCTTCTTCGGGACCGACTTAGACCTTCTCCTGAGGGAGCTTGAGGTGAAGAAGCTTTACATTTGCGGAGTTGCAACCAACATATGCGTTCTTCATACAGCCGGTGATGCTGTGCTTAGGGGATACGAGGTTGTGGTTATCAGAGACTGCACCAGAGCGCTGAGTGACTATGATTACGAGTACGGGTTAAGGCATATGGAGAGCATTTTCAATGCAAAAATAATAGAATCAAAAGATTTTCTTAAAGTATAAAACTCGTCAATAGCCGTCGAAAAGTTTATCAACACATTAGACAAAATACCTAAAGGGGTGCCGGTGCACAGGTAATAGCTATCCCGCCGTCACCGCTTTGGATTGTTGTTTTTATCGGCACCCCCTTATTCTATCAGTACCGCGTTCACAACACCCTCCTGGCTGGGTCTGTTGGTCACCTTTGCCTTTCCAATTGCGGTCAATATTATCGCACCCTTTGTTATCACATTCCTCCTTGCGTAGTGCACGTGGGCGGGATTCTCAACAACACTCTCTATTTCCGCTCTGACAACTTTACCCTGCTTCGGATCGTAAACGTTAGCGTACTTTTCGGCAAAGAGCTTCAATTTGTAATTACCACCCCTAACCCTGACCTTTTTAACCTTTCTTTCTCCGATGAGTGTCTCTACCTGCTCTCTACCAAGCTCGTACTTTCTCTTTTTTCTGGCTTTCTTGTAAAGCCCTCCAGTTGGCTTCCTTCTGCTTCTTCCCTGCCAGATCATACCTCCACCACTCCTGACAGGAAATAAAATACTTCCGCCTTAAAAAGTTTAGCAGCAAATGTTTATAACGATCAAACCAACTACTGTTATGGCGGAGAGCAGTTTTGTTTATGAAGGTGTGGAAGTAACGTGGCTCAAACATGCAGGTTTTAGAATCAAGGGATCCAGGATTCTGTACATCGACCCCTACGACATACCCGGGGAACTTGAAAAGGCTGATTTAATCTTAGTAACACACGACCACTTTGACCACATGGATGTTAAGAGCATCAGAAAGCTCTCAAAGGATGATACAATAGTTGTTCATCCCTCAGGTTGCATAATTGAAGGTTTTGAGAGCTGTGAGGTAAAATACGGGGAAGAGGTTGAAATTAAGGGTGTGAAGATAAAGACCGTTCCAGCTTACAATGTGGATAAACCCTTCCACAGAGAGAACTGCGTTGGCTACATCGTTGAGATTGATGGAGTTAAAATATACCATGCAGGCGACACGGACAGGATTCCGGAGATGAAGAACGTTGAGGCAGACATCGCCCTATTACCCGTGGGGGGAACCTACACAATGAACCTCCAGGAAGCTGTGGAAGCTGCTAAGGACATAAAGGCAAAGCACTATATTCCGATGCATTTTGGAGCAATCCCACAAACTTCTGCAGACCCTGAAGAGTTCAAAAGAAAGGTAAAGGGTGCGGTGATACTAAAACCACTGTTCTAATTTTTTCTCTATCCCTCAACTCTCCTAAGCTCTGCCACGATTACGCTATAGCCTTTTCTGCACTGCTCCGGAGCGTCACCTATTACCCTCTCAACAATTACAGAATCACCGCTTTTAAGCTCGATGGGGTGACAGAGAGAGTGCATGCTGCATTCGTAAGCATCACATGTTCGTTGTTCGAAATGAAATTTAGCTCCCTCAACAGCAATTTTTGAATCAACAAGGGCAATTATTGGGAGTTCCACAACCTCCACCGCCACAACACCCTCATCGTGTAGCGGACACTCTTGAACGGTTCCATCTCTCAGACCTACAATCTTGTACTTTGCCCCTTCCTTGAGCTTTAAACACGTCTTTTTTATTTTGCAGCTCTCACATTCCTGTTTTCCACCGAGGAAAATGAATTCCACACCTATTTTAGCCCAGTCTTTTCCGCATAAGGTAATGATCTTGTTTACTTCTTCATCCATGAACATCACCAAATTTTTTCTTTTTTGGGCACTATTTTAAATTTGCTCAAAGCCTTGTGCTCATCATGTCTTCCGCAACAACAGCATCGAACTCCAGATATTCAAGTATTCTGTCTTTAACGCTGTAAGCCATTGGATAAAGGTGTGTAAGGTAAATTCTATCTGCCTTGCAGTATTTCAGCATCTCCTTCAGATTTTCAGGAGTTGTGTGGTAGTCAGCCTGATGGTTGAAGGGGAGAGAAAGTTCGTGTACCATAACGTCGCATTCTAAGGAGATAAAATCTCTGAATGCCCTTGTATCCCCACTTATTGCAACAGCATCTTCAATCAAATAACCCCTGCTTTCAATGGAGTGAATTGTCGGAAAAGCTCTTATCTTCACATCCTCCTCAAATTTTTCCCTTTCATCAACGGTGAACCTGAGCTTTCCTCTTAAATATGGATATGCCTCAAGAAGGGAATTTAAAAATGATTCTGTTCCCTCCGGACCGTAAATTCTCAACTCATCTCCACCAAGAAGCCACCTTGCCTTGAGAATGTTTAAAAGATCCCCATTGTGGTCGAGATGGTGGTGGGTTATGCAGACCGCATCCACATCGTTAACGCTAACCCCCAGCTTTTCCAGCCGGTGATAGCTTCCGATTCCACAGTCGAAAAGTATCAAGGAGCTGCCGGTATCAATCAAAATTGAGCTCTGAGCCTTATTTCCATACGGAACCGCAACACCCGTGCCAAGAAAGACCAGCCTCACGCTCTCACCCCAATCATTTCGCAGATTTCAGCTATAACCGGCTCTTTAAGCAAATTTTCTCCAGATAACACCTCAAATTCCCTGATTGATTCACCAACATTCTTACCAAGAGTATGCCAGTGGCTGGAAATGTAAAACTTAACACCCTCCTCCGGAGTCGTGAACTTCCTCATTTCAAAAGCCCACCACCTTCCGTTTTCTATGAAAGGTGCAAATTCTCTTTTCTTTGTAATGAATTTCCTGACATTCCCTTCATCCTCGAACTGCGGGCCAATCCTCCTGAATACTCTTGAAATTTCCCTAACCTGACACTCAAAAAGCAGATAACACCACTCCCCAGCAGCTTTATAAGTGTAGCGGAGAGGCATGAAGTTCTCCCTCTCCAGAAACTCAAAGATTTTCCTTGAAGCCCTTTCGAGCTGTGGATAAAGGTTGTCTTCAACGATGTCCGGTCTTCTGAATTTCACGGCAAAAAATGCAGTTCCTCTTTCCCTAAGAACTTTTCTCAGCGTTTCAGACTCAACCTCCTTTTTCTGCCTTGTTGTGAAAAACTCCAGAGATGGATTATCCAGAAATTCTCTTGAGAGGTGGACAAATTTTGCAAGATTGTCTATGCTGAGATTTGCGGCAACGTTCCTGTCCTCATCAACAGGATCAACAACAAAAAATACCTCTCCCTTCCTCACCTCACCCTTTGCAACGTCTATTACTGTTCTTCTCGTCCATCTTCTTGCATTTCTGACAGTTTCAAGAAATGATCCGTAGAAAATGATCAAAAGCTCACAGAGGTAGCCGGAAAAGCCCCTGACTTTGTATTCAGCCCCATAGATTCCGTTGGCTTTCAAAAAACCCTTTAGCAGCCTAACCTCATTCTCCTTCCCCTTTATCCTGCTTTCAAGCCATTTGTGGTGAAAAGGTGTTCTGTC
>CAZZLE010000100.1:0-3133 GCA_964654595.1 uncultured archaeon
GTCGAAGGTTGCAATCTTTCTTATGCCGTAGTGTCTGCAAGTTGCGGCTATCAAGGCATCGTTCGGCAGGAGTTTGTATCTTCTCATGATCTTGCATACTTTGTCAAAATCTTGATAGTCGTTGAGCACATCTATTTTCAAATCCTCAAAAAGCTTCATCAGACTTTTTACCTCCTGAAAACAGAAGTTGTAACCTTCACTGGCAATCAATGACCTGAAATCGTAGTAAGATCGAATACCATACTTTCTTTCAGCCATTTTTCTTGAGATTATGTAAACGAGTTCGTTTAGCACTGTGAATATCGTGCAGAACTCTTCATCCATTTCAAGGATCTTTGCAGCCTTATCTGTTAGCTCGGTCTCAAAAAGAAAGTTGTAGAAAACATTGGTGTCGAGAAGTATCACATAAACGCCTTTTCCATTTCGGTAACACCGCTGTTACTAAGTAACACCAATGTTACTTAACTGTTTCTGAATTGATAGTCATGAAGAGAGACCCTAAGAGCAGGCTTAAGAGACAGGAGGAGTTTGTGGAATTCGAGAGAGATGTGCTAGTGATCTAGCAAATGCAGGAAAAAGGCCATTTGATTGAAATTTCTCCAATTCTAAAAACTACAGAAGAGATCCTGAGATTTCCTCACCGCTGCTCGACATAGTTGAAGATGGCATAATACCTTACGACAGAAACGGATACTTCTTTCCGAATGGTTCAGGAGAGAAATGAATAGAATGGCGAAGATTTCTAGACCTTGGGAAGAGAAAGAGAGACAAGCATGTATGGTGATGACGAACTTTCTTTACTTTCGGAAGAAATATACTCGGTCGAAGATGCTGAGAAGGCAATCCAAGATCGTGAGTTTTTAGTAAGAAATGTAAAAGATTGCTGAATGAAGCTACAACTGAAAGTTCTGCTTAAGGTGGGATGAAAAGTGCAATCCTCAGTCTGTTCTGGGAGTAATTCGATCGATATTAATATTGCGGTCATATTAAAAAATCCAACTCCCGAAAACGAGGCTGAAATCGGGAGCTTAGTATAGATCCTTGAAAGAGAGGGGTACAGTGAATACGAGCGCAAACCTTCAAACCTTATAGCCCACAAGTACTTAATGGAATGTGCGACTTGTAGCATTGCTCAGTTAGAGTCATGCGCTTTTCATCAAGCTTCATTTCAGATGCTATGGAGAAGGGTTTTTGTCGATGGTTATCCTATCCATTTACATCACAAACCTCCGTAATTATTTAAAAAATAAAATTTAACCTATGGGCCTACCGACCAGTGATGGTAATTTGAAATCATGTTCTCCTGATAGGGGCAGTTTTGATAGTCCAGTAAGGAACCGTAAGTTGATGTGACGCTCTTCCAAACACCGTTTACGTAAACCTGCAGGTAATCCGAACCTATGTTTGGAATAGATGGGCACGTGCCTTCAAAGAAACTCTCCCATATATCCCAGCCATCTTTTCTATTACTACTGCCAGCAGAGCTGTATTGTTCTTCCCACTGATCGGTGTTAAAGTTGTAGAGCAACACTCTCCACGCATTGTTGATGTAAACAACCTCTATAAAGTAGAGCTGCCCTTCCGGAAATGTTCTCACGTAATTGCTCATGAACTGCGAGTCTATAGGTTTCATCAAGACGAATTTACCCTTTGTGTGATCCCAAACACCCCACGCTCTTCCAGTTGATGTCATCCCTTCATATCTCCAGTAAGCAGTGACCGATTCTAAGGGTGCATAGTTTGGGCTTTCAAGAGTTGGTGCATAGAGTGTTCTATTAGGGGGCGCTTCAGGCAATGATAAATCCGGTATTATTTCCTGACCAGCATAAACGCCTTTTATTCCATCCAGATTTCTGTTTATGCTCGTCCCGTAATCGCCTTGTCCTGGATTGGGTATTCCATCTGGAGGAGGTGGGAGATGTTTCCTGACGGGTAAAGGTATTTTTCCGTGTAAGGGATGCTCTGGATCAAGTATGTTCAGATAAGGTGTGGAGTCGGGTTTGATTTCGCTCATATCGCTTGCAGGATTCGGTATAGGTGGGAATTTGAATCTTTCAGGACTGCTCAAGTTCTCCTTTGGTAATGGAATTTCGCTCAGGTTCTCTTTATCGAGCAGATTCAGATAAGGCGTGGAGTCTGGTTTAATTTCATTTGAATTGGCTGTTGGTTTTGGTTCAGTGATCCATATTGTGGTGGCAACAGCAACGGTGGCGAATAATAAAATCACAACGCCTACACTCGCTTTTTTCATATTCTAAGTAGCTTACTGACCTTTATAAATATAACGATGCTCATACTTAGGGGGAAACTCTGGAGGTGTTTGTGATACTGAAAAGTGCGGTGATGCCAGCGATTGCTGCGGAAAATAAAGAAGTTTGTGAGAGGTGACTTATGTCCAGAAAAAGCGAAGCCTCAGATGGCTGGGTGGCAAAAGAGCTGTTCAAGAAAGAATTATTTGCCGGCTTTGCCATTTACTACTTCCCACTCATGAATTATATAGCCCAAACCCGGTCAATACCGCAAGCTACAAAATGAAGCTGATCGTTGAGGAGTGTGTTGACAGCAGAAAGTGTTATCGAAGCCGAGCCGAAATCCGGAGGGGCAAAGTTGAGGATATGATTGCCCTGAAATGGGGCGAAACCGATGATCTGCTCCCGATGAACCCCGAGGGAGCTGAGGTTGATGTGTCCTAAGGATTACATGGGTCTATCAATGCTTATGTAGGCTGAACCTCTCCCATTCAAGTGTTTGCAACTCCTCTACGGTTGATTTTCCGAGCAGTCCTCTTTAATTTTTCAAAATCTCCTTTCTGTCAGCTTTAAGGTTTTTCTTTCCACTCCTCCAAAAGGCTTTCATCCATTTAAACTTTCAGGTGTATGGAGATGGTAACGGGCTATCGTTCTCGTTTAATTTCTGCAGGAACTTGATGACCCTCTTGTGTAGCTTAACTTTAAACATTCAGGATCCTCTTTGCATCTTCAAGGTCTATCAGCTCAAGCTCCCCCCACTCGCGTCCACCTCCTCGCCGCTTCAACAAGGCAGTCACACACGATACCCGCCCAACCGCGCCTCCCTCCTATAGCAGACCAGAAAGTGCAGCACATAACGACACACTCAACTCGCCAACCACCTC
>CAZZLE010000101.1:0-2853 GCA_964654595.1 uncultured archaeon
ATAAAGCTGAAATCAAGCCCCCTCACTTCTCTGTATATATCATCAAGACTCTCAACACTGCACCTCAGCAGAAGCAGGTTCAGCCTTTCAAGAGTTCTTGAAAGGTGGTTGATTGCCGGGATCATGCTTTTCTCTCCCGAAAAGAAGATTCTCCCCTTTCCATGCCTTATCTCCTCAACCTCTCCCCCAAGCTCCACAATTTCTTTTGCCGCAACATCCTCAAGTCCGGGCGGGAGGGTTGCGTAGAATTTCACAACAAGACTTTTCTTTCCTGATGGATATCTTCTTCGGTGATAGTTCAGGGAAGGCCATACAGTGACAGGGAAATCCTCGATGCATTGCATCCTCTTGTAAGGGAGTGGTTTCTGTCAAAGTACTCGGACTTCACCCCTCCTCAGCGATACGCCATAGTTGAGGCCTTCAAGGGAAGAAATGTGCTGGTAACGTCTCCAACAGGAAGTGGAAAAACTCTCGCAGCGTTTCTTGCTGCGATAAGCATGCTTGTGGAAAAAGCTGAGAGGGGAGAGCTGGAAGATAAAGTCTACGTTGTTTACGTCTCTCCACTCAAGGCCTTAAACAATGACATACAGAAGAACCTCGAAGAGCCGCTTGAAGAAATTTACGCCCTTGCGAGGGAGAAAGGAGTGAAGCTGAAGAAGATAAGGGTTGCAGTAAGGACCGGCGACACTGATCAGTCCGAGAAGCAGAAGCAGATGAGGAAACCTCCGCACATCCTCATAACAACACCCGAAACTCTCGCAATTGTCCTCTGCAGCCCCAAGTTCAGCAAGTCCCTCAAAAATGTGAGATTTCTGATTGTGGATGAAATTCACGCAATTGCGGAAAACAAGAGGGGTGTGCATCTCTCCCTATCTATTGAGAGACTTCAGAGAATTCAGGAAGGTAAGATGGTCAGAATCGGTCTTTCAGCCACCATATCCCCTCTCGAGGAAATTGCAAGGTTTCTGGTTGGATACAACTATGGAGAGGAGAGGGACTGTGTCATTGCGGATGTAACCTTCGAAAAACCCATGGACATAAAGGTCGTCTCTCCAATAAATGATTTCTTCTCTGCAGGTGCTGAGGAAATAAGCGAGAAGCTGTATGATTTGCTTGCAGAATATATAAAAACCTCCAAAACAACACTAATTTTCACCAACACGAGGAGTGCAACTGAAAGAGTTGTTTATCACCTGAAGAAAAAACTCAATGAGCCGATAAAGGCTCACCACAGCTCTCTGTCGAAGGAGGTTAGGCTTGAGGTTGAAAATGAGCTGAAGAGCGGAAGGCTAAAATGTGTTGTATCCTCAACAAGCCTTGAGCTTGGAATAGATATTGGCTACATCGACCTCGTCATACTGCTTGGATCACCGAAAAGCATAAACAGAGCTCTGCAGAGAATCGGAAGGAGCGGACACAGGCTGCATGAGGTGAGCGTTGGAAGGATAGTCGTCGTTGATCAGGATGACCTTGTTGAATGCACGGTTCTGGCTAAGGAGGCAAGGGAGAGGAAGCTTGATAGAGTAAAACTGCCAAAAAAGTGTCTCGATGTTCTGTGCCAGCACGTCGTCGGGATGGCCATTGAGAAGGTCTGGAGCGTTGATGAAGCTCTTGCCCTTATCAGGAACGCTTATCCATACAGGGATTTGACGAGGGAGGAGTTTATCTCCGTTCTCAGGTATCTCTCAGGTAACTTCTCAGAACTGGAGAAAAAGAAAGTTTACGCCAAAATCTGGTTTGATGAGAAAGAGGGTGTTTTTGGGAGAAGAGGAAAGATGATAAGACCGATTTACTACCTCAACACCGGAACCATTCCCGATGAGGTTGCGGTGAAGGTTATCACCAAGGAAGGGAAGTGGGTGGGGAAAGTGGAGGAGGAGTTTGCTGAGAACCTGCTGCCGGGTGATATTTTTGTCCTTGCAGGTAAAACCCTCAGATTTCTGAAAGCTAAGGGAATGAGTCTGGTTGTTGAGGAGGTTGAGGGAGAGAAGCCGACAGTGCCAAGCTGGTTCAGCGAGCAGTTGCCATTGAGCTATGATCTGGCTGAGAGGATAAGGAAGTTCAGGGGATGGATGGAGGAAATTCTGGAGAACATGGATAGAGAGGAGGTTATTAAGACCTTAATGAGAAATTTTGACATCGAGAGGAACGCCGCAAATGCGATCTACCGCTACTTCATGGAGCAGAAGCTATTCAGCGAAATTCCAACAGACAGAAAGCTTGTGGTTGAGAAGTACGAGGATGAGAGAAATTACTACTTCTTCCACACTCTCATTGGAAGAAGGGCCAACAGTGCGATAGCGAGAGTTTTCGCCTACAGAGTGGGTTTGATCAAGAACTGCAACGTTCAGATGGGGATAAACGACAATGGCTTCGTTCTGATTCTGCCATCCAACAAAAAACTGAACGATGCGGAGATAGAGGGGCTATTCGTCATTCCTGAGTTCGAGGGACATCTGAGAAAAGCTCTTGAAAGAACAGAAATTCTGAGGAGAAGATTCAGGCACGTTGCTGTTAGGAGTCTGATGATTCTGAGAAACTACATGGGGAGGGAAAAAAGTGTGTGGAGACAGCAGTTTTCGGCAGATTCGATATTAAGCTTTTTAAAACGCTACTATCCTGACTTTCCGGTGCTCAGAGAGACTTACAGGGAGATAATGGAGGATGCAATGAACATAGAGGATGCAATCGATTTTCTGTCAAAAGTAGGGAAGGAAATTGAGCTGGTAATAGTCAGAACACCCTACCCAAGCCCCTTTGCCTTCAACATGTATCTGCTTGGTGAGCAGGACGTTGTTCTGATGGAGGACAGGAGGAAGATTCTGAGGGAGCTTCACGAGAAGGTAATGAGCG
>CAZZLE010000102.1:0-6327 GCA_964654595.1 uncultured archaeon
CTGCAACAACCCTGGCTGTTTCCTCATCTGGGAATCTGAAGGAGAGTATCAGTTCCATCTCATTCCCTCTCCTGTCTATTATCGCACCATGCAGTCCTGAAAGTCTTATCTTTTCAACGAAAGGCTCAAGCGCGATCTCCAGCTTTTTTGTGAATTCCTCAAAATCATCCGCTGCCATGTATCATTCTCAATCTGTCTGTTTATTAGTGTGAGGACGGAAAATTTGGGATCTTTTCTGACTCGTTCAAGCGTGAGTTTGAACGATTAATGATTCTAAAGAAGATACAAACAATCCGCTCAATCATAACCTCAAAAAGCCTTAAATATACTTCAGGTATCATTGAAACGGGGGTCAAAATGGGATGGAAGTCACACGGTTTCAGGTTCAAATCTGGAAGAAAGTTGAGGAAAAAGGTCAGAGAGAGGGGAGTGAGAATCAGGAAGTTTCTGCAGACATTTGATATCGGACAGAGTGTCCACATTGACATTGAGCCCGCTTCGCAGAAGGGCATGCCGCATCCGAGATTTCAGGGGAGAACCGGGGTTGTTGTGGGACAGAGAGGAAGAGCATACCTTGTGCAGGTTAGAGATGGAGGGAAGATGAAAACTCTGATTGTTAGACCCGAGCACCTGAAACCACAGAGTGGTTGAAATGTTTAAGGAAGTTAGAAATTATGAATACATAACCATTTCTGAGGCCAGAGAAATAATGGAAGAAATAGCGAGAAAAAGGCAGGAAGAGGCTGAGCTTTTGTTTGAAACAAGAAGGGCTTTAAAACACCTCCGCATTTTCTCGAAACTTCCGGCTGATAAGGCAAAAGAGCTTGTCAATGAACTTCTCAAACTTCCCCAGGTTGGTAGTAAGGAGATTGCTGTAAAACTTGCAGATATAATGCCGCGCATTCCTGATGAAGTGAGAATAATCTACGCAAAGGAAAGAGTTACCCTAACCCCTGAACAAATTCAGGAAATTCTGGAGGTCATCGACAGGTATCGTATTTAAGAAAAACATAAATAGTTATAGCACTATTTTGAAAAGGGAGCTGATGCTATGGAGAAGCAAAGAATGGAAAAGGCTGAAAGTAAAGAAAAACTTGAGGATTTCGCTTATGTACTTGATTTCATGCCTTATGGTCATCCTGATGATAAAAGACCTATACACAAAAGAGAACCACTTGCTCAGGTTGTTGGGGAGAAATATTTCACACTGCTTGAAGTCAGCATAAAAAAAGGAAAGCAGCCGCTGGTTATGGACAGAGTTTATATTGGAAAGGGAGAAAGAGATGTTGTGTTCAGGATAAAGAGAAGGTTGAGGTATGAAGATTTAACCCCTGCTGCGAAGGCTGAGCTTCCTTACGTTATTGAGCATGTCGTAAAACAGGATGAGAAGAAATATGTTGACTTCTTCAACAAAGCAGACTCGATTACCACAAGAATGCACCAGCTTGAACTTCTTCCTGGTGTTGGAAAGAAGATGATGTGGGCAATAATCGAAGAAAGGAAAAAGAAACCCTTTGAAAGTTTTGAAGACATAGCCCAGAGAGTTAAGGGCATTCAGAGACCCGAAAAACTCATTGTTAGCAGAATCATACAAGAAATAAAGAATCCGCAAACTAAGTACAGACTCTTTACCGCTTGAAAAAATTAATATATTTTCCGCTCATGCTGTTCTCATGGGCATGATTGGCGAAATCACTACCTTCTTTGGAATGAGAGTCTTTACGGATGAAGGTAGATATGTTGGCAGGGTGGAGGATGTAATTATTGATCAAAACACAAAATCTATCAGGGGACTGGCCATCTCTGACTACAACAGGGCATTGATAGACTCGCATGCGAAGGGAGTCATTATTCCCTACAGGGTCGTTAAGGCTGTTGGGGATATAATTATAATCAAAGACCTCTTCAAGAGGAAGTCGAAAGCGTTTGAGTACGGATCTATAAGTGAAGAGGAACAATAAGAAGAATAACTGCAATAATAACCACAGAAATTCCGAAAAGCAGTCTGGAGTTCAGTCTCTCCTTCAGAAATATTGCGCTGAAAATAGCCGCAAAAACGGGCGAGGAAGAGGAGGGTTGAACAACATTCCATGAATTTGATATTTTTATTGCAGTAATAAAAAACATGATTCCCAGAAACGAAAAAAAGCCTCCAATCACTCCTGAAAAAATTACTGAGTCTTTTTCAAAAATTTCATGAGATTTTACGGTAAAAATGAGGAGTATTAGGCATAAGAGCAATCTCACGAATGCCACAACCGAGACAGGGAGCCTGTCTGTAAGGAAGTCAAGAGTAAGGATTGCGAGAGCCCACGAAAAAGCTGCAAGGAGTGCATAAAACACCCCTGACGTCTCTCCCTTCTCGCCAGATCCATAAATAATGTAAACTGCCAGGAATACCAAAATGGCAGAAAAGAGAGCATTTAGGCTAAGCTTTTCACCGTAAACGATTGTTGATAGCAAAACGACATAAACAGGATACGTGGAAGATGCAGGAAGTGCGATGCTTACGGGTGACCTTTTCAGAGATGCGAAGTAGCTCAGATCACCGATGTAGAAAGACAGTATCGCGGAAATAACGAGAACAATGGCTGTTTGCATGTCCAGGGTTATTCCTGGCAGCTCCCATGCGGTGAAGGGTAGAAAATAAACTGTTGCAAAAAGGGTTCGGTGGAAGTTTGCCGTAAAAATGCTGACGTTCTTTACACCCTTCCTGTAGGCTATTCCGTTGAATGCCCAGCAAATGGCAGATATCAGGGGCAGAATGACAACTTGCACGAGTTTTAGAATTTCATTGTTGCTTAAAGCCTTTTACCCGGTTTGCATTTAGGTTTAAGATGAACTGTAATTAATTATTATTCTCTTTACTTCGAAACTTAAATTTTTTTATTTCTTCGTTTAAAACGCTAAAAAAAGCGTAGAGTTTTTGCGGAGGGATTGAAGAGCTTTCAGGCAAGAATCAAAAGATTTATATATGAAAGACTTTCAGGATGAGTTGTAGGAGAGGTGTTACGGATGAGTGAGGCAAAGGAATTGATTAAGAAGATGTGTGAACTTCAGAACAGTACAGAAGAGATAAAGAAGGAGATGGCTGGCTGGAGTGGCGTGGTTCAGTACAAGCTTGACGGTGAGGAGTTCTACGTGGAGTACAAGTCTGACGGGACCTGTGAATTTAAGGAAGGCCTTCACGGCTCTCCGACCTTTGCGATCGTTGCTCCTCCAGACTTCTGGCTGGCAGTTCTCAAGGGACAGGAAGATCCTGTTAGCGGCTTCATGATGGGCAAATACAGAATCGAAGGAAACATAATGGAAGCGCAGAGACTTGCAGGTATACTGAAAAAGTTCCGGGGAAAAATTTAAGCCAAAATTTTTATTATTTTTTGCTAAAAAAAGATATTGCCTACCGTGGCTCTTCTAAATCACATCTTTTTGTGGCAATTTTGCGGCAAGAATCCAAACAAAACATGGACCGGTGGGGATTTGAACCCCAGGCCTTCGCCATGCCAAGGCGACGCTCTACCAGTCTGAGCTACCGGCCCTCACCATCTGACATTCAAATGGGATTATAAAGATTACCTTCCGTTTTAACTTTCTACAATGATAGTCGATTTGTCTCTGCAAAATTGCTTGAAAAAGTTGAACAGAACATTTAAAATTTTGAATTGAATTCAGTTTATGGATCTGCTTGAGCTCATCGATGAGGCCATCAGTGCAATGCCAAATGAAAAAATGGTTTTCATTGAGGAAAGCACTGTTACAGTCATAGGCGACATTCACGCTGATTTGGAGGCTCTGAAAAAGATTGAAAAGGAGATAGAGGGATTTGCAGTATTTCTTGGTGATTATGCAGACAGAGGTGAATATCCTGTTGAATGCTACGAGAAAGTGCTGAGGCTCTTCCTTGACGGCAAAGCCATGCTTCTTAGAGGAAACCATGAGAGCACAGGAGTTTATCCGCATCAGCTTCCATATCAGTTGAGGGAAAAGTTTGGATCGCAGGCTGAGGAAATTTACGAAACTCTTGTCGAGATGTGGAAAAAAATGCCTTTATCTGCGATTGTTGAAGGGGAAGTCTGGATGGCGCATGGAGGTGTGCCGACAAAACAGTGCAGAATTGAGTCAGAGGGAATATCGCGAAAGGAAATTAAACATCCTGATGAGCTGACAGCCCTTGAGATTATGTGGAACGACCCATGGGAAAAGGAGCGGTGCGGGGAGAATTACAACAGGGGTGTGATGTACTTCTTCGGCACAAGTGCTTCAGATATGCTTCTTGAAGAGCTTGGCGTTAAGGTTGTGATCAGATCACACGAGCCGCAGAAAGTTCTTAGGGTTGAGCAGGGAGGGAGAGTTGTGACGGTCGGCTCATGTGCTGAACCCTATTACTTATCAGAATTCGCAGTGCTGAAGATCGATCTCTCTCAGGATTTCAAGAATGGGTTTGATCTGGTTAGAAAATTTGGCTATATTTATGATGTATAATTTTTGTTTTAAAGCCGTAATGTATCGATTTAGTAAAATTTATTAGTGAGAGGCTGTGACTTCGGGACATGAACATCGATACACTGATAATTGCTGCTGCCGGTTTTTTTGCCGTCGCATCATCCATCGGTGTTCTGCTGACAAAAGATAACTTTTATGCAGCCATGTACATGTCAGTAACAATGCTCTTAGTGGCAGCAATTTATGCAGCGTTCAACATCCAGCCAGTGGTTGTTATAATAACCCTGATTTTCATCGGTGCGGTTGGCATAGTAACGGTTGCAATAGCTGCAACCTACAGGGCGGGAGTTTCAAGGAAAGTCAGCATTTTCTGGATCATACCAGTGATAATTGTCTTTGCGATTCTGGCTCTGGCATTCACGAGTTTGGCGGTGGATAGCATTGAGGTGGTTAATCCGGACGTCTTTTCAGCAGTTGCAACTGAGTACTTCTTCGTGATTTTGTTCCTCTTCGCACTGGTTGTTTTGATGATGCTTTCCGCAATAAAACTCGCACGGAGGGTTGAGCTGTGATGGATGTATCGAATCTCGCAGTAATTTTAATAACATCAGGAGCAATTCTGCTGGTTGCTTACCTGACAGCAATTTCTGCGAAGGACGTAATTCGTCTTCTGATCAGCCTTGAACTTATGTTTGCGGCAGTCTTTCTTGCAATAATCCCTCTCTTTTCAATCAACCCGCCATTGGCATATGCAGTAGCCATAATAACAGCATTCACGAGCAGTACAGAACTCCTTGTTCTGGTTACGGCCATAATTCTGCTTGACAGGAGGAAGAGAGGAATAGGATTGAGTAAGGTGGCTGTGGGAGGGGATAGCTTATGAGCGCTGAAAGCATTCTGGTTGGTTCGATTCTCATTCCTCTTATTGTCACCTTTATTCTTCCAGCATTCAGACCAAAGGCTGCAACGTGGATTTCAGCTATCTCCTTTCTCATCCCAATGTTTGTGACTCTTGGATTGCTGCTGACAGCTAAGGAACCCATGGTAATGCCGCTAATAAATCTGCCATCACCTGTGGGAGAGTTTTACATCCTTGCTGACCCGATAAGCAACGCTTTTGGCTTTACAATTTGCCTCGTTTCTGCAATGGTTGCTCTGTACTCGTTACCTTACATGAAGCACAGGTTCGAGGAAATGCTCCATGAAGGTGAGATAAAAAGCATTGAGTGGGAGTTCAGAAAGTACTGGTTCCTTTACAGTCTCTATGCAGTGGCAATGCTGTGGCTCGTCTATGCAGGAAACTTCATTCTGCTCTACATATTCCTTGAAATCTCACTTCTCGCCTCATTCCTGTTGATCTACTTTTACGGCTACGGAAACAGGCAGTGGGTTGGTATACTTTACTTTGTATGGACTCACATCGCTGGAGTTTTAGCACTGCTTGGCATTCTGATCATAGGATTTGAAAACGGCAGCGCTGCAATCAATGCGATCAGGGCTGTAGGATTCACGGCATGGCTGCTGATCTTCCTCGGAATGGTTGTTAAGCTTCCTGGCCTTGGACCGCACATCTGGCTGCCATGGGCACATGCTGAAGCTCCCACTCCGGTTAGCGCCTTACTGAGCCCCCTCACGGTCGGTCTTGCTGGATACGTCCTTCTGAGGGTTTACATGATCGATTCATCCTTCATTGACCAGTACAGGGACATTATAATTGCATATGCAATAATCTCCAGCATTTACGCAGGTTTTTCAGTGTTCAAACAGAAGGACTACAAGAGGTTGCTTGCCTACTCAACCGTCTCTCAGATGGGTTACGTGCTTATTGCCATCTGCCTGGGCAGTTACGGATTGATAGGTGTTGTGATCCAGTACATCAGCCAC
>CAZZLE010000103.1:0-2779 GCA_964654595.1 uncultured archaeon
CTTCAGATCGCCATCGACATTCCAGATTTGAACGAAGGTTTGAGAGTTCTTGAGCAGATTCCTGACAGCGATCACATAATTTTCGAGATAGGAACACCCTTAGTCAAGAAGTACGGGAGAGGGGTAATTGTGAGTCACAGACAAGTAAAGCCTGATGCATCCTACATTCTCTACTTGAAAACCCTCGATGTGGGGACCCTTGAAGCAAGGATGGCGGCAGATGCTACCGCAAATGCTGTGGTAATTTCAGGACTCGCTCCGATAAGCACGATTGTTAAGGGCATCAGAGAGGCTGAGAAAACCGGAATTTTAAGCTATGTTGACATGATGAATGTTGAGGATCCGCTGAAAAGACTTGAGGAAATTAAAAAAGCGGGAGTTCTGCCTAACGTCGTTGAGCTGCACAGAGCAATAGACAGTGAGGAGAGTGAACCACCATGGATGCTTGCAGGGAAGATAAAGGAGAATTACAGAGTTCTGATCGCTGTGGCAGGGGGTATAAGGCCTGAAAACGTTGAAGAAGTTATTAATGCTGGAGCTGATATTGTTGTTGTGGGAAGGGCTGTCACGAAAGCCAAAGATGTTGAGGGAGCTGTAAGAAGGTTCATGAGGTACATGAAGCCTGACACGGATCAATTCCGCATAATGACAGACTTTTAGGTGAAAAGATGGGTGTGGTAATAATAAACTTCAAAGCTTACAGAGAGGGATTCGGAAAAAGGGCGTTAGAACTTGCAAAGATTGCTGAAAATGTTGCATCAAGATGTGATGAGTACATAGGCATTGCAGTGTCTTTTCTTGATCTTCCAGTAATAGCGAGAGAGGTAAATATTGACGTCTACGCCCAGCATGTGGATGCTGTTGGTTTTGGAAGTTACACTGGTAGAGTAAATGCTGAAATGATTGCGGAGTATGGTGCAAAGGGTAGCCTCATCAACCATTCAGAAAGAAGGCTGAATCTTGCAGATATCGAGTACAACGTTGGCAGGCTGAGAGAGCTTGGCTTAACTTCCGTGGTTTGCACAAACAACGTGTTCACAACAGCCGCAGCAGCAGCTTTAAATCCTGACTTCGTCGCAGTTGAACCTCCAGAGCTAATTGGTAGCGGAATACCCGTTAGCAAGGCTGAACCTGAGGTTGTGGAAAACTCTGTTAAGGCTGCGAAAAATATTAACAGAGAGGTAAAGGTTCTTTGCGGGGCAGGGATAACGACTCACGAGGATTACGTTAAAGCTCTGGAACTTGGAGCAGAAGGTGTACTACTCGCAAGTGGGGTTGTTAAGGCTAAAGACCAGAAGAGGGCACTTGAGGAGCTTGTAGGACTTTCTTAGAATTCCCTGTAAAATTTCTTTTTTGCCTTCTTGAAATCCCCCTTCTTATCCCTTCTCGGAGGATCGTTCAGAAGCTCCTCAAGCTCCTCATCCGTGACAGGCTTTATGTCCTCGAAATAATCCTTAAACTTTTTCGCCCGCTTCATATCCGAATCTAATGAGTGTTTGCCATCTCTGATATATAATTTTTCCGAGAGTTAGCCGGAAAGCTTGAGCACGAGTCCTGTTTTCCTTGCCCTCAACATGCTTATTTCAGCTACAAATAGCAGAAAGACTAAATAAATTATGGTTTCTGCGATGGCTATTAACAGAGGATCCGGAAATACAGTCTGGAATCCGTAAAATGACCTGAAGTATTCGAGGTAGTGTGTTATCGGTATCAAAAGGCCGAGCGTTCTGAATGGTTCTGGCAGAATTGTGACGGGATAGTAGATACCGCAGAACAGCATTACGATGGCAGTCAGAGTCCAGGCGAATATCTCAGCCCTCCTGCCGAAAATCAGGATCAGGATGCAGTTGAAAATGCCAATGAGCATTGCACTTAGCAGTATACCCGCAACAAAGATAGCCATTGCCGCTAAGGGCAGAGAAACATTAAATTCAAAGAGCCAGGAACTGAGCAGGATTAGCAGAAGAAGCGCGATAACACCTCTCAGCGAGCCAAAAAGCCAAGCTCCCGTAACCATGCGATAAAATGGTGCTGGTGTGACTATTATGTACTTCAGACTCATGCTCCACATATCGAGAAGCATCACATACGTAACATCAATTTGGGCTATCTGTATTACGCTGAGCGTGATTACGCCTATAATTATGAATGCAACGGCATCCTTTTCGAGGTAAAGAAACTCTCCAAGCAACCCAACGGATATCAGGCTTATCGTCGGCCAGAAAAGCATCTCGAATATAGAATAAAATTCGTTTTTTGTCAGAACGTAGTTTCGGTAGGTAAAGGCCAGAACTCCACTAAGAGCCCTCTGCAAGTTCAATAAAGACATCCTCAAGGGTTATCTCCTCCATTTTAGCCGATTCAACGAACACACCTTGCTCAGCCAGCTTTATAACAATTGAAGGAAGGGCTTTTTCAGCATCTTCAACGATGACTGTCAGAGAATTTCCGTCAAGTCTGAACGGGTATGGAAGACTCAATCTGCCAGGTTTTCCTCTCAGCCTTAAAATCACTCTCTCGCTCATTTTTGTGTACCTCTTCAGCTCCTCAGAAGTCCCTTCAGCCACTATTCTTCCATCCCTGATGAAAGCAATTCTTTCACACAGCAACTCTGCCTCTTTCATGTTGTGTGTTGTAAGTATGATGGTTGTATCCCTCTCCCTCCTGATTCTCAAGATCATTTCGCGTATCTTCTTTGCCATGTCTGGATCAAGGTTTGCTGTCGGTTCGTCGAGAAAAACGACCTCCGGATTGTTTAAAAAAGCTCTCGCCAGGTTGA
>CAZZLE010000104.1:0-4347 GCA_964654595.1 uncultured archaeon
TAGTAAACAGGAGATGCGAGAATTACAGCATCACTCTCCTCGACAAGCCTTTTCATCTCCACCATGTCATCCTTCTGAATGCAATCTTTCTTCGCCAGGCATGTACCGCATCCTGTGCAGTAGTTAATCCTCTTCGAGGACAGATGTACCTTTTCCGTCTCAAATCCCCTTTCTTCGAGTTCCTTTAGCACGGCATCGAGCATCTTTGACGTGTTGCCGTACTTTCTTGGTGAGCCGAGAATACCGACGGCTTTCATCACACCACCCTAACCGAGTTCTCCCGCCAGACCTCTAAGCCTGACCCTCATTCTCTTCGACTTCTCAAGGACTTCAGCAAAATCTGAGTTCTCGATTATATATATTTCTGTTTCGGGAATGCTTATTTTCGAGAGAATGTCAAAAGCCTTTTCTCTCTTTTCCATGAACAGCTCTATCACCTCCGCCTCGCTAATGGCGGTGGAGCTGATTACCGCAACATCAGCATGTTTCAGAGCGTACTCATTCCCGTTGAAGGCTATTGCCACTCCTCCCATGCTTCTGGCAACCTCGAACATCTTGTAGTCGCTTATGCTATCCCCAACAACAACAGGAAAGTCGATACCTTTTGACTCACAGTAAATCTTCACAATCTCTGCCTTCTCTCCAGCACCAATGGCTTTGACAGATTCAACCACTCCTTTGATAGCTTCATGGGAGAAAAGACTGTCAAGCTCTCTGAAAAGCTCTTCCCCGCTCAGCGAGGCTATGACATCAACCATATTGAGAAGCTCCTTCCTCAGGCTTTCTGGAAGGCTTATGCTGTCAAAATCAACCTCAGTGCCGTGCAAATTTCCTTTAAGGCCAATCATTTCTGCGGTCTTCTTCAGATACTGTGTGTAGGAAGTGGATATCACCACTGCCGTCCACCTCTCCTGCAGCCTTGCCATCGCTCTTTCAGCATCCGGAACGAACCTTGCTGAAAGTTTGGCAATTCTCTCAACATCCCTGTTTTTTATCCCCGCTGCAGCAAGAAATGGGGTAAGAAGTTTTAGAGTGTATCCAGCTTCATACCCCCCTCTTTTAACCTCATACGCCAGATAATCGTCGTACTCGCTGAGATTGCTGAAGAACCTTGCATTGTTGAAAACAGCCATGCACAATTCGAGGGCAAAATCCGTGAGTATCCAGGGCCCTTCCCAGTCGGTAAAGAACATAGATTTTGTTCCTTCTCCAGAAGAAAAACTTTTGTGCCTATTCTTTCAATCCGTAAATTTCCTCAATCAGTTCCAGAAGTCTCTTTTTTGCCTTCTCATCTATGATGATGTTATCTCGTCTTGGACATATCGAATCCGCAACAACCTTTTCACCGTTAAAAACCGCAGGATAAAGTCTGCATCCCTTCGGACGATAACTGTAGATTCTGCATCTGTTCTGGGGGTCGAGAAAGAAGCACTTTCCGTTTACATTTCTCAGCCTTACGATTCCAGCTTCTCTTACAGTGAAATCACTTCTTGAGTATCCCAGAGTTTCTATTCTGATGATATCTTCTTCAGTGAGGGGCATTTCAGTATCAATGCAGCACTTCCCGCAAAATGATTTTCCATCAAAGCAATCTACAGATACTTCTTCAAAATCTTCGCTATTCCGGTTGAGTACTGAATTGCTTTCTTTTCCCTCCATGCTATCCCCTCCGGGAGGAATTTCTCGGCCATTTTCCTCAGAATATACTTTCTTACAATCTTCCCGTTTTCTCTCCTCACCTTGTATTCTGGAGGTATTTTCAGAGCAGCATCAATAACATCCCAGCTCAGGTAAGGTGTCACCAGCTTTATCTCGCTCTTGTAAGCCAGTTTGTTATCTCTAACAAGGTTGGATTCTCCTATGGACTTCAGGTCTTTTATCAGGGCATCTTCAAGCTCGTATCTGTCCAGATTTTCGTATCTCTTGTAACCTCCAAAAAGCTCATCTGCACCCTGCCCGAAAACTATCTCCGTAAAGCCGAGCGTTTTGGCAAACTGCATTGTAAGGTAAACGGGAACAGCAATGGAAAGCTGGAGGAAGTCGTCGGTTTCAATTGCTTTAATCACTGCCTGAACAGCATTCCTTACTTCATCCTCTCCAACCCTCAGTATCTCGATCTCCCTACCAAGCATCCTTGCAGCCTCTCTCACCCACTCCTCCTCGGTTTTGCTTGCCGTTACAGAGACAAGAGGCAGATCATAGAGGGATGCGAGCAGAGATGAGTCAAGCCCTCCGGAGAAGGCGACGCACCCAACTCTCGGTTTGCAGCTTCTCAGAGATCGCAGAATCTTCTCAGCCATCTCGTCAGCATCAGCCTGACCGGCTTTAAAAACATCCTCAAAAGCGTACTTCTTTCTTTCCAGAATCTCCCCTGTGTAGTCCATTTTGAGCACTTCTCCTGGCAGCACCTCGTAAATCTCTCCGTCGATGTACGACTTAAAGGACGAAATGCTCATGTCGCTGCCATAGTAGAGAGGTTTTCCACCAAGAACATCGCGGGAAAGGAATATGTGGGATGGCCGGAAAGCAACGACTGAATAAAAAGACCTGAGCCTTAACGGCATCTCATCAGCATATTTCAAATTCGGGACTTCTTCAGAATCAAAGAATATGTTTCCCTCCTGCCTTGAGGGATACCTTGCACTCGCGTAAATTCTGCTTGCCCTTCTGCTCTCACCATCGAATTCAGGTAATGCGTAGATCGCCACGGCTACATCCACCTTATCATGAGAGAAAGTCCCTGATAGCCTTTTTCAGCTTCTCTGCAAGGACTTTGCCATCAACCTTTCCCCTGAATTCCTTCATGACAATACCCATCAGCGGCTTGAATGCAGCCTCTCCCCTTTCGGCAATCAAATCAGCCTTCTCCTCCATCAGCTTCGCTATGAAGCTGTCGATATCCTCAGCCCCACCGATTTTCTCCTTCAGATCCTCAGCTGTATAGCTGGGGTTCTCAGAAAGCAGTTTAAGAGCTTCTTCTGCCCCCTCCTTGGCGATTTCACCTCTGAGAATCATGTCGAGCACGAGCCTGTAATGTTCCTCTTCAAGCTTTTCGACATCAACCCCCTCCTTCCTGAGCGTTGCCGGGACAAGATGCAGCACTCTCGCAACAACAGTTGGCTGCAACTTTTCCGAGTATTCCTCAAAAATCCTGTAATACGGAGAATCCGCAATTTCCCAGGCGAGGTCTTTTGGCAGAAGCCTTTCATATCTCTTCGCCCTGTCCTCTATCAGTTCGGGAATCTCTACATTCAGCATCTCTTCAGTTATAACAACGGGGGGAACATCTGTTTCCGGATACATTCTCGCAGCTCCGGGTAATGGACGGAGATAGGAAGTTGTGCCATCTTCGTTGGCTTTTCTCGTCTCCTCCGGAACGCCAGTAAGGCAGAATTTCGCCCTCTCTATGATTCTTTTCAGAGCTTTTTCAACTCTCACCGCATCTCCTGCAGCAATAACAACTGCATCACTTTCTTCCGCTCCAGCAAACTCTCTGAGCCTCCTTACCTCCTCCTCACTAATGCCGTAACCGGGAAGCTCGTCAGTGTGGAAAATACCACCCAAACCGTAAGTTTTTGCAATGTCTGCAAACTCAGTTCCAAGCCTCCTGCCCGGCTGGATTTCCCTTCCAACGATACCAGCAAAGTTCTTCAGAAGTATGGCTTTGACTGTCTTGTTTTTAATTATCTTTGACCTCGTATTCTCGAATACCTTCGTAACGTCAAAAATTTCCTCCTTAACCTCTGCTCCTCTCTCTTTAAGCTCTTCCTTTATTTTTAAAAGATTAACCTGCCTCAAAACCTCGTACTCAACAATCTTATCGAGAATATCGAGTTCCTGCACGCCCTTAATTTCAACTCTCGCCCCATCCCTTATGCTGATGTTTACATCCTGCCTTATCGTTCCTAAACCCCTCTTAACTTTTCCAGTTGATCTGAGAATCATTCCAAGCCTTGCAGCCACCTTTTTTGCCATTTCAGGAGAGTCTATGTCCGGATCAGTGCCTATTTCGACGAGAGGTATTCCGAGCCTGTCGAGTGAGTAAACAGCGTACCCTTCCCCTTCTTCAATTTTTCTGCATGCCTCCTCTTCTAAGCAGAGAGTGGAAATTCCAATCCTTCTCCCCTCAACCTCCAGAAAGCCACCAAATGCCACTAAAGCAGTTCTCTGAAATCCGGTGGTGTTGCTACCGTCAATGACTATCTTCCTCATAACGTGTACCTCATCAACAACCTCCATGTTCAGCATCTTTGCCACCTGAATCGCTATCAGCAAAGCTTCTCTGTTGAGCTCTCTTGGCGGTTCCTCATCAGCCTCAACAAGGCAGGTGGAATCGTAGTATTTGTA
>CAZZLE010000105.1:0-4100 GCA_964654595.1 uncultured archaeon
TGTAGTATGGAAAGCTTTCCGTCTTCTCTTCAAAAACCGGAAAGTCAGGAATTTCATCCGTATCCTCAAGCTTTGGAAACAGTATGAGATCAAACCTCATGCTGCTCTTAACAGTGACGTTTTCCACAGCATAGTACTCTCCGGAATATGCAATTATCGTGTAATTTCCCGGAGTAACATTGAAACTGTACTCTCCGTTTTCAGAAACCATTCTCTGCACGCTGCCATCCTTTATTTCAACAACTGCATCTTCCAGAACATCAAGAGTGTCCCATCTGTAAACCTTCCCGTAAATCTCCACGGCAGAGGCGTTAGTGATGGAAATCAGGATTATGGTCAGAAGCAAAATTTTTCTCATAACAGATCTCTCACCCTTGCTACTGGAGGCATCTCCCTCTTGTGCTTCGATCTCTCAACCATCTCAAGAACTTTCCTGAATTTCTCATCATCCCTTCTCTCCCCTCTCTCAATCATCTTTAAAATCCCGTCAAGCTCTGCATAGCTTATGCCCATCTCATCTTCATCAGTCTGACCCGGCCAGAGGGCTGCTGAGGGTTTTTTCTCAATTATCTCTTTCGGAATTCCAAGATATGAGGCAAGTTTAAACACCTCAGTTTTGTATAGATCTCCAATTGGCAAAAAGTCCGCACCACCGTCTCCGTATTTGGTGAAGTACCCAACCATGATTTCGCTTTTGTTTGACGTTCCAGCAACGAGTCTGTTCATGTTGTTTGCGTAGTAGTAGTTGAGTATCATTCTTATTCTCGGTCTGATGTTTGCTTCAGCGATTTTGCTCCCCTTAAAGGTTTTCTTCATGAAAACTCTGACTATTTCGTTTATTTCTATTAACTTATACTCTATACCGAGAATTTTTGCAACTTTAACGGCATCCTTTATATCCTTTTCTGGAGTTACGCCGATTTCGGGCATTACGAGTCCGAGGACTCCATCACTTCCAAGAGCTTTCGTGCAGAGGTAAGCAACGGTGGTGCTGTCAAGACCCCCGCTCAATCCGAGAACAACTCCTGTTGAACCTGATGATTTGACAATCTCTTCTATGAACTCGCAGATTCTCCGAACGACCTTTTCAAAATTCATGTTTCCCCCTCATCTCCCCCACATAAAATTTTTAGGGTATTCAAACAGTTCATGCTTGTTAACTAATAAGCTCAAACAAAAAACAAATAAAAAGGATAACTACTCCAGTTATGGATCTGCTCCGAACCGAGTATGACATACAGCACCACCTTGTGCTGTCCAGAAGAAATGTACTGCATCATGCACTGATAAGGATGATAGTCTCAACCCTCTCCACCCCGGAGGAGCTTTTAAATTTGAGAAAGAAGGATTTCAGAATAAATAAGGGGAAGAAAATGGAATACTACACTGTAAAACTCATCGAAAAGGGAAAGATAAGGATATCTCCTGTTGACAGAAGAACGTTTGAGATAATACGGTCAATGCCCCCTCAACCATTCAGGATGGGCGAGGATGAAATGAATGAAATTGTAGGCCTTTACAGTCCTCCAGGCAAAAAATACAACTGCAGAAGCCTTAGAAAGGCAGTCGAGTCAATTCTTTCCGATTCTGATTTTTTTGGAATGAATTTGAGAAACGATGAGGAGAGGTATGCATTCATGCTCGACTTTAATCCGCTTTACAGCGGTTTGTGGGACCTTGAGGATGAGGAGGAAGTTGAGGATTTCATTCTCAGCTACTCTGAGGTTACGGGAACGAGAGACTGGAGGAAGATTTCGGACGAGATCGGAATTGAACCTGAGGTTGTAAGAAGGGTGATCGAGAGCGGGAAGAAGAGTATTTTGTTTAGGTGAATTTATATTATTTTATCAAATTCAAAATCCGAAGATTTTTTAACTTTCAAGTTTCAATCACCTGAGTGGCTCGCTGTGATGTGTGTGGCAGGGAAGTTACTCTTCCATTCAAGTGTAGATACTGCGGTGGGACTTACTGCACCGACCACAGACTGCCTGAAAACCACAACTGTGATGGGCTTGATGAATACTGGAATGTTCCCGTTAATGTCAGAAAAACTCGCAACAGAGGTGTTATAGGGTTGATGAGGTACGGAGCAAACAACATTGTTCTAATAACATGCACGATTCTGTTTTTCATAACCCTCATCGCACCCTACCAGATGGTTTCCCTTCTCGCCCTCCATCCAAGAATTGAAATTCTGCTATCAATGCCTTGGCAGCTGATTACGAGCATCTTCCTCCACGTGGAGTTCTGGCACTTCTTCATCAACATGTTTGTGCTTCTCTTCTTCGGAACCGAGCTTGAAAGGAGGGTTGGAGAGAGAAAGTATCTCGAGATATTTTTTGCATCAGGTCTTGTGGGAAACTTCGGCTATATCGCCTATTCTTACGCCCTGGGTAGCCATATCCCGGCACTTGGGGCATCTGCTGCGATATTTGGAGTTATGGGATGTCTGGCGATAATCGCTCCTGAAGTCAGGATAATTATTTTCCCGATTCCGGTTCCGATCAGCATTCGAACCGCTCTGTTTCTTTTCGCAGCCTATGACTTCTGGATGATGGTTGCAAGCTACATGGGGGTGTTTTACACCAACGTAGCAAACATCGCCCATCTTGCGGGGCTTGCAGCAGGGCTTTACTACGGAAAAAGGCTGGGAAGGAGAAAGGTGATACATGACTTCTACTTCTGAGCCTGTTGTTTGGAAAGAAAAAGAGAGAGTAGATGGGGAGATTGTAAAATGCATGACAGTCATCCTGAGAACAAGGGGGTGCAGATGGGATCAGTGCTACATGTGCGGTTACACAAAAGATGCTTATCCGGCAAGTGAAGAGGAGTTAATCCAGCAGATCAACTATGTTTTTGAGCAGCTTGAAGATGAGAAGGTGCTCAAAATATTCACTTCAGGAAGCTTTTTTGATGATGCAGAAGTTCCACCAAAAGTCAGGGCTTATCTTACAGAGAGATTCAATCAGGTAGGAATGAGAAAGCTAATCGTTGAGAGCAGACCGGAGTATGTAACAGAAGATAGACTCAGAGAGCTTGAAGGTGTGAACTTAGAGGTTGGTATTGGACTTGAAACGGCAAATGATATGATAAGAAAGCTGTGCATAAACAAAGGTTTCTCCTTTGATGATTTCAAAAGAGCTGCGAAGATTCTGAGAGAAAACGGATTCAGAGTTAAGTGCTACCTTCTGCTGAAGCCCCCATTCCTTTCTGAGGGAGAAGCGATTGAGGATGCAATCAGCTCAGTTATCGCAGCTATGCGATACGCTGATGTATTCTCCCTGAACCTTACAAATGTCCAGAAAGGTACACTTGTGGAGAGGCTTTGGATGGCAAAGCTCTACCGTCCGCCATGGCTCTGGAGTGCTGTGGAGGTTCTCAGGAAGGCAAAGGAAGCGGGTGTTGAGATAATGAGCGATCCAGTAGCTGCAGGAAAGCAGAGGGGACCGCATAACTGCGGAAAGTGTGATGAAAAGGTCGCGAGGGCAATCAGGGATTTCTCACTCACTCAGGATTTATCTCTGCTCGAAGGATTGAGTTGTGAGTGCACTGAAAAATGGGAAAAAGCTGTTGAGCTCGAAAAATACTCGAGGACTCCACTTTTCTAAAACTTACCGTGGCCAATCTGCATTGGCGGGGGTGTGAAGAAGATCACCCAGACCCCAAGGATTAACAGCAGGATAACCGCAATGAGAAATATCACGACTCCCGCTATTACCGTTGCGGCAAAAGCCTCAATGAAGCTTATGTCGAGGAGAGTTTTGAGGATGTAGAGGTAAATAAGGAATCCAAGCAGGGGGAGTACAACCACCAAGGGTGTGAAGTGCAGAACAAATGCGAAAAACGATGTGATAACAAAGGCAGCAAGGTTTGCAAATCCGCATCTCAGCACTCCTCTATCTTTTCCTAAAACCTTAAGTCCTATCCAGATGAAAAGCCCTGGGATTACTATTGCCAGCAGCAGAAAAACAATGAATCCAAACCCGAGAGCTAAAAAATCAAAGAAGGGCGGCACCGTCTTCAGCCCCCATTACAAGCTTGACGTATTTCGCCAGGTAGCCTTTCAACTTCTTTTCTCTCGGCCTCCATTTTGCCCTTCT
>CAZZLE010000106.1:0-6225 GCA_964654595.1 uncultured archaeon
TTGCCAGGATTTTTGCATTGCGAGGACCTGCGTTATTTACGGAGCTAAACCAGCGAGTGGTAAGATTAACTTTGCCCTATGGCTTATCAACAAGCTTGAGAACGGGGAAAGTGTCAAGATAGTTACGGATCAGTTCATAACCCCTACATTGAATACAAACCTTGCGAAGATGCTGCTTGAAATTGCTGAGAGAAAGCCTGTAGGGATTTTTCATCTGGCAGGAGCAACGAGGATTTCAAGGTTTGAATTTGCCTTGGAAATTGCCAGAGAGTTTGGACTGGATGAAAGCCTTATAGTTCCTTCAAAAATGGATGAGATAAACTGGATCGCTAAGAGGCCGAGGGATTCATCTCTTGACACCTCAAAAGCGGCAAGACATTTAAACGAAAAACCTTACGATTTGAAGAGGGCTTTAAAAGTTTTGAAGCTTGAGTACTATAAACCAAACAAAATTTAAATGAAGCCAAACGTTATCAAGAATATCTTAACACCAAGAGGTGAATGAAAATGCTTCCCGGTGTGGTGGTTAAGCCTTTAAAGAAGTTTGCAGACGAAAGGGGATTTTTTGCTGAGATAATGCGTAAGGACTGGGATATTTTTCAGGATGAGATTGTTCAGGCAAATCTGTCAATTACATACCCGGGAATTGTAAGAGCCTGGCACAGGCATGAGAGAGGGCAGGTTGACTACTTTGCATGTGTTAGAGGGGCTATAAAGATATGTGCTTACGACGACAGAACACATGAACTCAACGAGATAATTTCTACTGGTGAGAATCTGCAAGTTGTAAGGATTCCGGGCAATTACTGGCACGGTTTTAAGGCTTTGGGAACTGAGCCTGCAATGCTTGTCTACTTCGTAAGCAGACTTTACGACTATGTGAACCCTGACGAAGTCAGAAGGCCGTGGAACGATCCTACAATAGTTCCCGAGAAAATTAACGGTAGAGAAGACGATCCCCGCTGCAACAAGCCCTGGGACTGGTTTTATCCCTCGCATAAATGAACGTCTGTATCATAGTTCTGAACTACAACAACTTTGATGATACACTTGAGTGCCTGGAATCGCTTTCAGGATTAAGATACAGAAGCAAAAAAATAGTTTTGGTTGACAATGGCTCTGATAAGGAAGTTTTTAGAAAGCTTCAGGAAGAGGTTTCGAGAAAGTTTCCGGAAGTTGAAATTCTCAGACTGGAGAAAAATCTCGGATATGCGGGAGGAAACAATGAAGCGATTAGAGAGTACTGCAACTTCAAATACATATTCCTCGTCAACAACGATCTGCAACTCGATAGCGATGCTTTGGATCTGATGGTTGATGAAATGGAGAAAGATGAAAAAATTGCCGCATGTCAGCCCGTAATTTACTATTACGGAAGCGACAGGATCTGGTCTTGCGGTACAAGGATTTTTCTCGGCTATCCAAGGCTTTACATGAAGGGAAAGAGAGCTGAAATAAAAGAGAGCTTTGAGCCACCGTTTGGCTTGGTTGGTTGTGCGATGCTTATAAGGAGCTCTGCTTTGAGAGATGTGGGGTTCTTCGATGAAAATCTTTTTTTAATGCACGAAGAAACGGACTGGTGTATCAGGGCCAAAAAAAAGGGTTACAGGCTCCTTGTAACCAGAGCAAGAGCATATCACAAGGTTTCCAGAACGATTGGACTGTTCAGCAGAACTTATCTTTATTATACTGCAAGAAACTGGCTAATTGTTGCGAGAAAACATGGAATGAAGATGTTCCTGTATGCGGTCATTACGGAACCTTTGAGAATATTTTACTACCTAATCAAAGCCCGAAGAAATGTGATATTTTACATAAAAGGCCTTTTGGACGCTTTAAGAGGTGTAAGAGGTGAGAGCAACATTCGTTGTAGTTAACTACAACGGAGAGAAGTTCATAGCGAGATGCCTTGAATCGATAACCAGGCAAAGTTACAGGAATTTTGAAGTTGTGGTGGTTGACAACGGCTCAAATGACGGATCCCTGAAAATCGTGAACAACTTTGCAGATAAACTTGAAATGGAAGTCATAAGGAATCCGGAGAATCTGGGATTTGCCAAGGCGGCGAATCAGGGTATAAGGAGAGCGGACTCAGAAATAATCGCATTGGTTAATAACGATGCGTTTCTCGATGAAAAATGGCTTGAGGAGATTGTAACAAAGACGAACCTGAGAAGAGAAATAATTCCGTTCGCGAATGCGGGCAGTCGAAAAGATTAAAAGCTTAATTAAAGATATCGTGTGCCACTGATTCGAGCGGATTGCGGTGGATTGGGGGGATGCTGATGCTCCAATGGACTGGAGAGAGATACATACCCGATGTGAGTCCTGAGGAAATCGGGGCTGAAATACATTACGAACACCTGCACAGGTATTTGTTCACAACCCAGTTTGTTAAAAATAAAGTTGTTCTCGACCTTGGCTGTGGGGAAGGTTACGGGAGCTACATAATTTCAAAGGTTGCTAAAAGGGTTTTGGGTATAGACATTGACGAGAAATCAATCAAGCATGCAAGCAGTAAATACATACGGGAAAACCTTGAGTTTCTGCAAGGTTCAGCTACGGAAATTCCGATTGATGGAGAAGAAATTTTTGACGTGGTGGTTTGCTTTGAAGTCCTTGAACACATATCAGAACACGAGAAAATGCTCGAAGAGGTAAAGAGGGTTCTGAAAAAGGAAGGGATTTTTATAGTTTCCACACCCAACAAAAAAGCTTATAGCGATGACCCGAACTACAGGAATCCATTTCACGTAAAGGAGCTGTACTTTGACGAATTTAAAGAATTATTAAGCAAATATTTTAAACACATTTACTTTTTCGGTCAGAGGATTTACCCGTCCTCGCAGATATGGAGTCTGACTCAGAAAAGTGACAAAAGTAGCGAATTTGTTATAGAGCAGGGTGAAAAGGGTTTTGTTCAGACTGAATATGAAAGAAAGGAGCCAATGTATTTCATAGCCATTGCTTCCGACCAGCCTTTGGATTTTTCACAAATAGACTCAAGAAGCTTTCTCACAGACATCAGTCAGACACTCATTAAGAACTTTCAAAGATACACCAGCAGTCTTGAAGGTGAACTCGGAAGAGTAAGGAGTGAACTGAACAACTTAAGTTTGATAGCTGAACAGAAAGAAGAAAAGGTCAGGGAACTAAAAGAGAGGCTGGAGAAGCTGGAGGTTGAGATCAGACAAAGAGATGACAAAATTTCAGAGCTTGAAAACAGTTTAAACAGCAAGGTGGAGGAAATAGAAAGTTTAAAGCAGAAAATCGAGAGTCTGAGGTCAACTCTTAATGAGAAAAATCAGGAAATTGAAAAACTCGTCAACGAGCTTGAAAGACTGAAGAAGGATCTTGATGGAAAAGAGGAGCAGATAAGAAAGCTCACAGAAGACAGCATCAGACTGTCATTGGAGCTAGAATCGATAAAGTCGAGCGTTACGTGGAGGGCTGTGATGAAGTGGCACTCACTCGTTGAGAGAATAGCACCACTTGGAACGAGGAGGAGAAGGTGGTACGATTTGGGGATAAGAGGTCTGAGAATTCTGGCATCCTACGGTTTGAGACACTTTCTTGCAGAATACAGACATTTCAGGAAAACTAAGTCTAAACAACTAAAAGATAGCAGCCGGATTCATTACTTTGAGAGAATTTTAGCTGGAGAGCACAGGAGCTGGAAATTGAGAGAGGAAGTCAAGCAGAAACTGAAAAAAACTGCCGTAATACTGCCCGTATACAATCAGCCAGACATCGTTGAAAACTGCCTTAGGAGCTTGGTTAAGAACACGTCCGGAGAGGTGGAAATAATAGCCATAGATGACTCTTCTCCAGATCGCAGGGTGAAAGAGGTTCTGTTAAAATATTCATCGAGAATAAAAATCTTCAGAAATCACGAAAACACCGGTTTTGTGAGAACTGTAAACAAAGGATTTGAACTAACAAAGGACAAAGAGATCGTTATAATCTTGAATCAGGACACCGAAGTCCCGCCATTGTGGGTTGAGAGGTTGATAACGCCCATTGTCGAAGATCCCAGAATTGCGAGCGTAACTCCCATGTCAAACGCTGCTACAATAATGAGCTTTCCCGAGTTCTGTAAAGATAACGAGCAGTTTCTTGGGCTAAATACGGAATTTATAGATGGTTTCTTCCTGAAATACGGTGATTCCGAACCAGTTGAAGTGCCAACCGCTGTTGGTTTCTGCATGGCAATCAACAGAAGTGTGCTGGACGAGGTGGGTTACTTTGATGCCGAAACGTTTGGAAGGGGTTATGGAGAAGAGAACGACTGGTGCATGCGGGCTAAGAAAAGGGGCTACAAAAATGCTGGAATAACGTATCTCTACGTATTCCACAACCACGGATCGAGTTTTGGGCCGGAAAAGGAGAGGTTGCTGAGGGAAAATTTAAAGAGGCTGAGGCTTAAACATCCCGAGTACTTTGCGGCTGTCGAGGATTTTATAAAAAGGGATCCGTTTAAAGAAATACGGGATACAGTTAAACTCCTGATCGAGGCTAATGTCGGTAAGAGGAACGTGCTCGTCGTCACGAACAGTCTTGGCGGGGGATCAGAGGTCTACCTAAACTATCTTAAAAGAGCCCTTGGTAATAAGCTAAACTTCATCGATCTAAGATACGACTTCAGAAGCTGTTGCTGGTTTTTGAACAGCATAAAACTGACGAGGGGTATTGAGGAAAATGCTACTTTTAAAAGGCTGCTGGAAATTTTAAACGTGGATACAGTTTTTGTAAATCAGATCGTGAGCCATCCCGATCCCCTTAACATTATAAAGTTAATAGAGATTTCAAACAAGCCATACGTTTTTGCATTCCACGACTACTTTGCAATATGCCCCAACTGGAACCTTGTCTCGCCAAGCGGGTGGTTCTGCGGATTAAACAACACCAGCGAGTTTTGCAGGATGTGCCTGAGCAGCAATAACTATTCCGACCACAAAATATTTTACAGTGAGTCCTTTGATCTGAACATCTGGAGGGAAAGCTGGAGGGAGTTTCTGGAGAAAGCGAAGTCCGTGCTGTTTTTCTCTGAAGCGTCAAGAAAGATAGTCGAGAAGGTATACAAGCTGGAAAATGGCATCGTTATCGAACACTACGTCGAACCGCTAAGCAAGGCAAGCGTCAGGAATGACGGAATACTGACCGTAGGAGTGCTGGGAGCAATAGGCTTCCCGAAGGGATGGCATGTGGTGAAAAAACTTGCCGGCGAGCTCAAGAATCATCCAATAAGGTTTGTGGTAATAGGCGTGACGGCGGAAATCCATGAAAGGTACGAGAAGGACAATCTGATAATCACAGGCAGATTCAGAAGAGAGGAGCTTCCGAAAATCGTTGAGGAATACGGCGTTGATGTCGTGCTTATCCCTTCGGTCTGGCCGGAAACCTACAGCTACACGACAACCGAAGCCATCATGATGGGACTGCCGGTGATAGTTTTCAACATGGGGGCGCAGGCTGAGAGAGTGAAGAGATTGAATGCGGGCTTTGCTGTCAATGACTACGATGAGCTGAAACAACTGATAGCAAATATTAACAGCGAGATTGTGGTAAGGAAGGGGGAGAGCAATGAAATTACTCTGAAGGAATGGGGCGAGAAGTACGAATCCTCAGTTTTCTCAACCTCATGACTTATTTTCCCGGTGGCTGAAGACCCCTCTAAAAGCGGTAGAAATGGCTGTAAAAAAATATTCAACAACAGCAAAATTTAAATACATGTTAACGTATTAAATTCTGTGGCGGCGGGAGAGTTAATGGTCTCTTCGCCGCTAAGGGATATTGTTTGTATGGAGGTGGAAGTGTGAAAGTTTCGAGTAGGAAAAAGGGAGTATTGAGATCAGTGATTTTAGCAACTCTAGTGCTGTTTCTGATGGTAGGGGCTGCAAGTGCTGCTTTGATCGATCTCGACCCAACTGAGGGCGTTCCGGGAACTACTGTTAAAGTCGATGGTTTTTACTTTAAACCTAACAGCCCCGTAACGGTCTTCTTTAATGAACTTCCTGTCAACAACACCGTCAGCACGGACAGTGATGGAAACTTCACAGCCACATTCACAGTCCCAAATGTCCCGGCTGGAATCTACAAGGTAGAAGCTGTGGATGCTGGTGAAAATAGTAGTAACGCAACATTTACAGTCCTTCCAGTCCCAGTTGAGAAGACACTGGGAGATCTCGGAATCACGAGCCTGACGATCAACAGAACCGTGCTGAG
>CAZZLE010000107.1:0-5182 GCA_964654595.1 uncultured archaeon
CAGTTGCAAAAACTCTGTATTTCTTCAGGTGCTCTTTCACAGCAAACGTTATCGCCCCTCCCCCCATCGTGTAACCATGCAGAAAGATGTCTCCCCTTATCCTTCCAATTCTTCTCGCCAGAATTTTTGTTGGAGATGGCATAACAGCCTTTGGACAGTTTCTTATATTTTCCTCGGCGAAAAGCATGAAGTCCTGCGTTCCTGAGCCAACATCCAGAGTAAAAACACTCTCACCACCAAGCATTTCCACCACCCGCAAAGTAAACAAATGCAACCGAACCTGTTATAAATGCCCCCAAATTCACCGCGCTGTTGTCACTTCTGAAGAGCCGTAATGCAACTCTTTTTCTATAAAATGGAAAGAAGGGTGGGAATTTTTGCATTGTGAGCGCATCAACTGCAATGTGAATTGAAACTGCAGCGAAAACTGAGAGGGCCAGAATTCCAGAAATATCCAGATATCTGAAAATAAAGAAAAACAGAAGGGT
The DNA here is from genome assembly GCA_964654595.1 of uncultured archaeon. Lineage (GTDB taxonomy): Archaea > Halobacteriota > Archaeoglobi > Archaeoglobales > Archaeoglobaceae > Archaeoglobus. The sequence goes on from CAZZLE010000107.1 coordinate 489, forward strand.
CATGATTGCCGCAAAGGTGAAGTTGTGCGTGTATTCTCTGTGCTTAACTTTCAAAACCATGTCAACATCTGGAAGCATGGAGAACACCGCTGCCAGGGCAACGAATTCCACTCCAAGTTTTGGAATGAGAGGGGAGAGGATTAAAAGTGTTGATCCAACGTGTCCCGGCCTGTTCATTGCACCCTCCACCTCGTACCCTTTGGCGTGTCTATTAATCTTATCCCTTTTCTTGCAAACTCATCCCTTATTGCATCCGCAATTCTGAAATTTTTCTCTTTCCTCGCATTCTCTCTATCCAGAACTTTCCTCGCCTCATCCTCGCTTAAAACAGGCACCCTCTCAATTCTCTCAAACAAACCCAGCACCCCTGAAAGTCTCCTGAAGGTGTTATAAAACATCTCTGCCCGGGAGAGGTTTAGATCATAAAGTGATCTGTTGATGTGGCCGGCAAATTCATGGAGTACCGCAATGGCGTCAGGTGTGTGCAGGTCTTTGTTCATGGCACTCTCGAACCTCTCAACGTAGTTTCTGATCTCAACCTTCTCAGAACAATTTCTGTCCCCAAAGGTTTTAAGGTAGGCGATTTCCATGTCAAGATTGATCAGTGTCTCCTTGAGGTAGTCGTATGCCTTCTTCGCCCTTTCCAGAGCTTCCTCGGTGTAGTCAAGCGGACTGCGGTAGTGTGACGCAAGAAGGAAGTACCTCAGAACCTCTCCATCATACCTCTTCAGAACATCCCTTATCCTTACTATGTTTCCGAGACTCTTGCTCATCTTCTCCCCTTTCACCATGACGAAGTCGTTGTGCACCCAGAGCTTTACCGGCTCAATGCCAAAAAAGGCGTAACTCTGTGCCCTCTCGTTTTCGTGATGCGGGAAAATCAGGTCCTTTCCCCCACCATGGATGTCAAAAGGAACACCCAGATACTTTGAAGACATTACGCTGCACTCTATGTGCCATCCCGGCCTCCCCTTCCCCCAAGGAGAGTCGAAAACTGCCTGAACTTTAACATCCACGTCCTTTGCCGCCTTCCAAAGGGCGAAGTCTTTTATGTCTTTTTTCCTGTCATCCGGCTCTATCCTGTGCATGTTAAGCTCTTCGAGGCTCTGTTTCGAAAGTTCCCCGTATTTCTTGAAAGCTGGAACATGAAAGTAAACATCTCCATCAACAACATAAGCGTAGCCCTTCTCAATCAATCCCTGAATGAATTCAACTATGTCCTCAATGTGCTCCGTGACTCTCGGCTGGTATGCGGGCTTTTTTACGTTGAGAGCCTCCATGTCTTTCAAATACTCTGCAATAAACCTATCAGCCACCTCTTTCTGCGTTTTACCCTCTTTGAACGCCCTGTTTATGATCTTGTCATCCACATCAGTGAAGTTCTGAACATATACAACTTCGTAACCAAGATACTCAAGATACCTTCTGAATACATCGAAAAAAACAGCACTCCTGGCATGGCCGATGTGAGAGTAATCGTAGGCTGTAATCCCGCAAACATACATCCTTACCTTTTTGCCATTCAAAACATCATCAATCCTCTCAAATTTTCTTGTGAGAGTGTTGAAAACCTCCATGGTTACTGGATTGTTTAAAGTTTTAAAAAACTTCAACCTTCAAGGGACTTTTTAATTTCGTAGGTAACAATCTCCCTCTCCCTCAACTCGTCGAGTATTGCCTCAATTCTGGACGCCTGCTCTTCGATTTTTCTGGCAAAATCATCGTAAGAGAAATTCTCCCGAATCTCGAGATAACCCTTAATGATTGCAAGCGGATTTCGCAGTTTGTCTGCAAGATTCTCGAAGTGAGACAGGTTTTCCATTATAACCTTCATAGCTGTTTCTTTCTCCTTTTCAACTTTGAGAGACTTTAGAACGTAGTTGATATCCCTCCACAGCGAGCTCAGAATGCTTACCTCTTCATCCGTAAACTTTCTGTCAGAGAACAGGAGTATTATTCCCGGAAATATTCCGTTTGAGAGTGGCATAATCAATGCATCCAAATCTCCAACCCTCTCCAATCTCATTTCATCAGAATTTACGTATTTTGCCGCTAATTTCTCACATTCTTTCTCATCAAGTCCTTCCGAAATTCCCGCTGGCATTAAAACATTCCCGTAAACGTAAATTGCAACCTTCAAACCGGCTTCTTCAAGGTGTTTTTTGATAGTGCTGATAATTCTGGACTCATTTTTCTCCTGAGATATCTCTCTGCTGCAGTCACCGGTAACTCTCAGCAGGAGGTTGAGCCTTCTCAGCATAAATTCTCTATCCTTCAGATCTGTAATGTCCGCAACATTTGCCATTACAGCCGGCTTCCCTTTGTAATGTATTCTGGTTGCCAGCACCTTCAACCATTTTTCCTTCCCGTCCTTCGTTATCACTTTCACCTCGTAGCTCTCAGGAACATTCTCTCCTCTCTCCCTTGCTCTGTATCTTTCCAGAGCCAGCCTGTAAAAGTCAGGATGCACAACCTTGTAAGGATGTTCAAGAGCATTTATCTCTTCAATCGTGTAGCCAAGCATCTTCCTCAGCTTTTCATTGCCGTAAACTATTTTATCATTCTGAATTATGAAAATACCTGTGTGTGAGTTTTCGGCAAGGGTTCTGTAAAGCTCCTCACGTTCCCTTAGCTTCTTTTCAGCCATTACGGCATCAGTTACATCGATGAAATTCCCAAGAACTGCCTTTTTACCTCTGAAGGTTATTGGTGTAAGCACAAAGCTCGCATACTTTTTCTTTCCATCCTTTGTATAGTACCTCGCAAAAGTCCGGACAATTTTGCCAGACAGAGTTTCATTTATTGCTTTATCCACATTATCCCATATTTCACGGTCAAAAACCTTTTTCCAGTCATTTCTCAGCTCTTCCACGGTATAACCAAAGTAGTTCTCAGTGGCTCTGTTCATGTAGATGAGTTCTCCATCCTGAATAACGTAAATGCCCGATGGAGAGTTTTCTGTGAGGGTTCTGTAAAGTTCCTCGCTTTCTAAAAGCTTTCTTTCAAGTTCTTTTCTTGTTGTAGTGTCCCTCAATACAAGAATTCCGCCGGTAACTTCTCCAGAAGGACTTTTTACAGGAACTCCAACAACCTCAACCCACCTTGGATTTCCCCACTTATCTCTTATGATAACCTCCACCCTTCCAAAACTGCCCCTCTTTCCTTCCTCAATTGTTCTCTCAACCGTGTCAAGCTGGTCTGGATGAATGAACTCAAACACATTTCTGCCAATCAGCTCTTCGGGAGTGTATCCGTGCAGTCTGACGGCAGGATTTGCGTGTAATATTGTCCCATCCCGGTCGATAATTATGATCGCATCAACAGAAGTTTCAAAAGATAGTCTGTATTTAAGAAGTTCCTCTTTTACAGCTTTCAGAACCTTTTCCAGATCTTCAACGAAAATGTAAACATTGTCCTCACCAAATTTAAAGAAAAGGTATCGCTTATCTCCAACTTTTACACTTCCCAGCTTTCTCCCCCTTACACTCTCAAATTCCAGCTCGGAAACAAGTTTCCTTGCAGCATTGTTGTAATAAATTACCTCATCAGCAAAAAATGCTATTACAGGATACCTGATATCATCGAAAATAGCTTTCAGACCCCTCACCTTTTCCTCAGTCTGAGTTCTTGCAAGAATCTCGTAAATTTTCTTTCCAAGAACTCTGATCTCTCTAACTTTCAATCTAACCTGAAACGTTCTGTTGTTGATTTTTAAGATAACTTCTCCCTCTCCTTTCTTCAGTATCTCGTCAAAATGGTAAATCTCCGGAAACTGCTCTTCGACTTTACTCCCCTCAATCCTCCCCATCCCCGTGAATTTGTAAAATGTATCATTGGCAGCCAGAATTCTTCTGCTTTCGTCAACAAATATAAGGCCGTAGTAAAAGTCCCAGACTCCTGCATACATTTCTCTCAGTATTTGGTAAAATATGCCGGTATCGTAGGCGTAGATAAAATCCCCTGCATTGTATAAATGCATAGTGTAGGAATTTCCATCGACGCCGATAACTTCTACCTCCCCACCCTCTTCGAGTTTTTCAATAACATCTGATCTCTCAACAAGGTCAAAAATCGTTGCAGAGAGAATGGAATCCAAATCATAACCTATTTTCTCAACAAATTCTCTATCTGCATCCAGAATTTTCCCGCTTCTTGATAGCTTCAATGTGTATTTTTCTTTATATTTAAAGCAATTGCTATCGCGGCTCTCTGGCATTTATTTGCGATTCTATTATGAGAATATAAACTTTGTCATTCATTTGAGTAAAAATTATTTATGTAAGAATTTTTCCAGTCTTTCTATGGCCACCTTTATAATTTCTTCCCTTCTGGTTAAAGCAAATCTGACAAATCCTTCTCCGGATTTGCCAAATCCTACGCCGGGAGTTGCCACTATCCCTGCTCTGTCTAACAGCTTCTTTACGAACTCAATGCTGCTTCCATTTACCTTTGCCCAGACATAAAATGTTGCTCTCGGTTTTTTTGCTTCAATTCCCACTGCATTCAGTCCCTCAACAAGCAGATCTCTTCTCCTCTGGTAGATTCTGCAGTTTTCATCAATAACGCTGTCAGGACAATCCATCGCAGCTATTGCAGCTTCCTGTACTGCCTCAAAAACTCCGCTGTCAATGTTGGTTTTTACCTTTAAAAGACCTGCAAGGATCTCCCTGTTACCACAGGCAAACCCGATCCTC
>CAZZLE010000108.1:0-3822 GCA_964654595.1 uncultured archaeon
ATGCTTAAGGCGATGAGAGATTCCGGAAGATCAGCTGCTGGAAGTGAGGTCTTCTACCACTCTCCAAAAGAGTTCTGCAAGGACAGAAGAGTTCTCAGAACTCAATCCAGGATGCCTTATAGGGGCAGAGATTTAATCTGCACGGATAAAATCAGCGATGAGCTCAGAGATTTTCTGTGCTTCAGGCCAGGGCAGAAGTCGAAGAATGCGAAAAGGCTTCAGGCCGGAGAGATCTGCTGTGCTGGTGATAGGGAACTGCCATTTGAAGTGAAGGCATTTGATATTGACCACTCAATATTCGGCGCAACAGCATACATCCTATACGGCGATGCGGCCATTGCCTACACGGGAGACATAAGGCTTCACGGGAAGAAGAGTGAAAAGACCAGAAAATTCGCCAGAGAGGCGAGGGATGTTTCTGCCCTCATCATCGAGGGGACAAGGGCTGGGAGAGAGGAGGACATTAACGTTTCGGAGAATGACGTTTATCAGAACTGTCTCAAAGCTGTGGAAGACAGCAAAGGCCTGGTTATAGCGGACTTCTCAGCCAGAAACTTCGAGAGACTTGAGACCTTCAAAAGGATTGCGGAAAAGACCTCAAGACAGCTTGTTGTTACAGCAAAGGATGCATACATGCTCCATGCAATAGAGCTTGCTGACGGAGAGTGCAGGATGGATTGTGTCGGGATATACGGGGAGCTCAGAGAGAAAAGGGATAAGTGGGAGACCGATATCGTGATGGATAGGTGGGGAGAAAGCTACGTTGACCCGAAACAGATAGAGAAAAATCCTGACGGCTACATTATCTGCTTCTCGTTCTACGACATGAAACATCTGCTGGACATCAAGCCAGTAGGCGGGGTTTATATTTATTCTTCAAGCGAGGCTGTTAGCGAGGAGCAGGAATTCGATTTCCTCAGGCTTTACAACTGGCTTAAGCTCTTCAAATTCAGGGTTTATGGATTCGAGATTGTCTTCGGTGAGAAACCTGAGCCGAGATTCGTGAAGGGATACCATGCATCTGGACATGCCTCGAGGGATGATCTTAGGTGGATTATTGAGGAAATTGATCCCGATATAATCATCCCTGTGCACACCGAGAATCCTGAATGGTTTGATGAGAACTTTGAGGGTGTTAGTTTACTCAGAAATGGGGACAGTGTGGAGGTAAGCTGAAAAGAATAAAGCAAAAGGCATCAAGGAGGGAGTGAAAAATGTTTTCGAGAAGGGTGGTGAGATGAATGAAATAAAATACCAAGGTGCTAATACAAGGAGAAGAATTTGGCTAATAGCTCCTGGAAAAGAAGCCGAATACTGGAACATTTGCGTAAATAAGGGAATAATCTGTATAGGCTGGAAAGAAGCAGCAGAAGACTTGAAAGAGAAATTAATCGAGATTCAGGACAGGGATACCTTTAGAAAGGAGATGACAAAATTCGGTTATAGTGACCAGGATATCAGCCAGTTATGGAAGTTTTTGAAAGAGGTGTCAAATGGGGATATAGTTCTCGCAAAAAAGGGGGCTAAAAAAATAATCGGAGTCGGTGTAATAAAATCTGGCCCCAAAATAGATCTGAAATTAGGGGATTACCCAATTTACAGAGAGGTAAAGTGGTATAGAACAAACTTAGACCTAGCTTCGCCTGTATATTTTGTCCAAACTATAACTGAAATGCCTAACGAAAAGATTGAAGAAAAAACTGAACTAAAAAAGATAATTGAGGAGTTCACAAGTGAGGACTTGGACAAAGGTAGCGAAATCATTAAAGTTTTAGAAGTCAAAAAGCAAATCATCCTCTACGGACCTCCCGGAACGGGAAAAACATGGCTTGCTAAAAAATTCGTCGATGAAAATGCCTCAAATATTTATGAAAGAGCAGTATTTGTAACCTTCCATCCATCTTACTCCTATGAGGAGTTTGTTGAGGGCTTGAAGCCGTTAGCTGATGAAAAGGGAAACATAAGATACGAAGTAGAGGACGGAATTTTCAAGAGAATCTGCAGAAATGCATACAACGCTCTCATGAATCATGCCGGCGTGAATAAAAGATGGGAAAGGGATCTGCCCCAACTCGATGAAACTGAAATAAGCCTTGTGAGAAATTCGATAGAAGATGCTCCCAGATTTTTCCTGATCATAGACGAAATAAACAGAGGGGACATTTCGAAGATCTTCGGAGAGCTCATAACGCTGCTCGAAGCTGACAAAAGACTGTTCGCAGAGAACGAAATCGTAACCACCCTTCCGTATTCCAAAGAACCTTTCGGTGTCCCGCCAAATCTGTACATAATCGGAACCATGAACACAGCCGACAGAAGCATTGCGCTGATAGACCTTGCCCTGAGGAGAAGGTTTGGATTCATCGAGCTCATGCCGGACTACAGTGTTCTTATCAGAGAGCTCGGAATCGGTGAAGCTGAGAATGAAGAGCAAGCAATTGAAATGATAACAGAGTGGAGTGAAAATGAAATTAAAGAAGACGTGAAAAAGCTTGCAGTCAAAGCCCTCTACGTCCTCAATCAGAAGATACAGCTCATCTACGACAGAGACCATCAGATCGGCCACAGCTATCTGCTGAAGCTGAAAGATGGCAGCATCGAGACCCTGAGATTCATATGGTACCATGAGATCATCCCGTTGCTTCAGGAGTACTTCTACAACGACTGGAGGAAGCTTAAATACCTGCTTGGAAAGTTTATAGAAGAAAAAAAGGCGACAGAGCTTGCGGATTTCGAACTCGTTGATGAAGAAGATGCGAAGATATACATCATCAAGGATTTGAGCGGTGAGGAATTCATCAATGCAATGCTCAGCGTGGTTATTTCATCCCGGTCTGCTGAGTAGGATGAGGACGATAACGCTTTTCGAATACTCGGTTCCAGAGAAAGGGGAAGAAAGAGAACTTCTCCGGAGAATGCAGAGTAAACTTCAGAAGATCAACAGGATTGTTAAAGCTACAGTATTCGAGCCGACATGGGATTCAGTAAGGGCTCAAAATTACGTTGGAATTCTGACTGTCGATAAGACAACGATACAGATTCTCCCAAAAATCTACAGAAGCGCTGATGAAAGCCAGAGAGTTGAGGAGGCTACAAAGAACCTGCTCTTCATGCTCTCCTTCACGAAGAGACTGAAGCTAAGAGAAACTGGGCTGTCAATGCTGAAAAAGGATCAATCCAGTCTCTACGAGGTCATAGTTTATCTTTTCGCAAAAAACCTTCTTGAAACGCTGAAGAAGAATTACAGAAGGGACTATGAGCGGAGAGAGGAAGATCTGAATTTCGTGAAGGGAAAAATACTTTTGTCAAAACAGGTTCGCAGACCCGTTCACGATAAGATGTTCTGTTCCTACTACGAGCTGAACGAGGATATTTTGCTGAACCAGATACTGAAATACACCTGCCACTTGCTGGCTTCGAGGGTGAGAAGCAAGGAAAACTGGACTCTCATCCAGAATATTCTGTCGATTTACGACGGCGTTTCCTTCAAGCCAATTAGACTTTCAGATTTTGATAGAGTAAGATTAAACAGGCTTAATGAAGATTACGAGCCGTTCATAAACCTTGCAAGGCTCTTTCTGGAGAACGCATCCCTCGAGTTGCAGAGTTCCAGGTTCAGAACTTTTTCGCTGCTCTTCGACATGAACGTGCTTTTCGAGGAATTCATCGGAGAGTTTCTGAGAAGGTACAGGAGTAAAATACTTGATGGCTCGAAGTTCATCAACTGCAGGATACAGCTGCAGAAAGGAGTAAAATGGCTTGTTGAGGAGCCGAGGTCGTTTAAGTTAATCCCGTACGTAATTCTCAGCGATGGTGAAATAA
>CAZZLE010000109.1:0-6135 GCA_964654595.1 uncultured archaeon
CAAACGATCATCTCAAAAAACAGCTCACCTCCTCCCAAGCTTTATCCAGCAGATTTCTGTAATACTTCAAATCAAAAGCTGAATGCTCCCTCACACTCACAACCTTTCTTTTCGAGTTAACGACCACGTATTCTATCATCATTCCCGGTTTGATGTTTATTCCAGCTTTCCTGTATTCTTGAATTGCCGAAGATTCCAGCATCTTTTTTCCGTAGTCAGTTTTTCCGACAACCTTCCTTATTACCATCTCTTCAGGCCCTGCTTTTCGCATGTTTTTAGCGTAATTTCTGTAAACCTGCATTAACTCAGGATAGAGTTCATGAAGCTCTCCTGCACACACAGCCTTTTTCATCAACTCGAAGCATTCCATCTGCATTCTTCTCACATATTCGGGAGTATCGCGTCTTCTTGCCATGACTCCCCTGAGCTTCATCTCCCCGCTGCAAAGTCTTCCGTAATAGCGGTTGTAAGCCCCGTTACCGTCCTTCATTGGAAGAAAGACTATCCAGTCGTATTTTTCTATCTCGGTAAGCAAACCTGTCTCCTTTTCAACCCTCAACTTCAATCTGTCTATGCTTTCTCCTCTAACCCACAGGCAGTCAACAATTCCGTGAAGAACCTCAAATCCCAGTTCCTCTGCAATCTCCTTTGTTTTTATCAGAATTTCCCTTCCAATCCTGTTTATTTCCTCATGAACCTCTATACTGCCGAATTTAGCGTTTCTGTAACCTGTGTATCCAAAGCACGTGACGAGCATCCATTTCAAAATGGAGTCAATACCGGCATAATTCTGGTTTTTTCTCTTTAAACTCTTCGTTTTTATCCTCATCTTTAAAAGATTTTCAAGAACCTCGGCCAGAAATCCCCTTCGTCCGGCTTTAGTCTCTGGAGAGAGGTTGTATTTCACGATTATTGACGGATACATCGATGTGAAATCGAGCTCCCAGACGTTATCATAAACTCCGGGTTCAGGCTGGAAGATCATTCCACCCCTGTCCGAAAACCTGAGTTCTTCTACACTCCTCATCCTCTCCGCATCACTCTTTCTGAACGGCACAGCTATACCTCTCACCAGAGCCTCGAAAACTTCGTATAGGGAAATAAGGGATCCGGGAGTGATTCGGGATGCGTGGTTTGGAGAAACTGCAGAGATTCTTGAGGCAAGGAGAACCCCTCTAAGTCCCCCTTCTTTGAAGTTGAAGGAGTTTGTGTCTATGAGAATTCTTCCTTCCGGTATCAAAGCCTGATTTCTGTACCTCGCTTTGCCGTAGCTCCAGTAAATTTTCTGAGATATCCTGCGGAATTTTCCTGTTCTGCTCACAGATTTCAGAAAAATGTGTTGCATCCAGAAATCTGCATCTTCCATCAGAATTATGTCAGGATCCTGATCTTCAATTGCTCCTGAAAGTTCCTCAATCAGCTCTTTCTCCTTATTCCTTATTCTCCTACCGTTTATGCTTATCTCTTTAATTTCGGGCTTGAAGATGTCCCCTTTGACGCCAACCTTCATAACATCAAACGGCAAATCGAAATCAACCTCAAACCTCTCAGCAATGTCTTCGAGTAAATGAGAGCATGGAAAAACTCTTTTTTCAACCATGAACTTTTGTTCTAACCTTACATCAGCATTGTAAAGCTTCACATCCTTTGCCTGCTTTTCAATCATCTCAGCAACCTTTTTTCCCGCGTAAACTCTGTATCCCTCGCATTCTCCATAAATCGTTTTGAATGTGCACTCCTCAACTCTGTATCGCGTTTCGAGGTTCTCTAAAAGCTCAACGTGAAGAGTTTTATCAGGAAAATGCAGGAAAAAGTAGTTATCAAACTTGAATCTTTTCTTTGTGATCTTACCGTTTTCCTTCTTAATCCACAGTTCGACGCCGTTCCCTGAAGGTGAGCAGTCCAGTATCCACATCCTTATCGAGCTCCTTCATAAGCTCAACCAGAACCGAGAAAATTGCTGCCTCCAAAGGGTCGTCAAAGGTGTAGAACACTTCACTGCTGTGTTTCTTCACAAGACTGGCGAGCTTTATGGCGTAAACCCTGTCTTCTTTCTTCATGGCCTTTGCTGTTCTTTCCCATCTCTCCGCTATTCTTTTAACCTCCATCCTCACGCTCGAAATGCTTCTCCCCATCAGAACACCTCCAGGGTGAGCTGTCCGGCTCTCTTGGGATAGAAACGCTGTGTTATCCCCTTATCGTCCACATTCGCTATAAAATAGCCTCCTTCCTCAGCCTCAACTAATACATAGCGATCAGCAAGCGTCGTTATGAAATCGAAGATCCTGTCTCTCCTGGTTGTGAAGTAAACCACAGTTCTGTCTCTCCCTATCTGCCTTAACAACATCACGAAGTCTTCAAAAGTGTGAAAGTCACAGTCTTCAAAGAGTGTTGCATCATGCTCAATGAAAACCGTGTCCTGATAAGCATTCAGGAGGATTTCTATTACCTGATGCACGGTGAAGCCTCTTCTGATCCTGATGTTACCCCTAACCCCATCCAGAACTTTTGAGCTGTTTCCACAGATATAAAGAGCGGGAAATCTGCTTCTATAGCTGTTCAAAAAGTCGAAGCAGATTTCTTTTGGTGCAGCCACGGCGTTGAACCCTCCAGGTATCTCAACCGAAAGCACCTCTATCATGTAATGTAATGCGTTCATGTCAATATAAGCTTCGACCCCTGGATGCAAGTGAAAAAGATTATACATATTAGCGTTTACTTTACATTAATGCTCTCACGGGATGAGACAGTATTCAAAAAACTTGAAGTCTTCGATCCGGATTATGTTCCAGATGAGTTGCTGTTCAGAGATAGCCAGATCAGGCAGCTTGTATCCTGTATAAAACCTGCACTGCTCAACTCATCCCCGATTAACGCCTTCTGTCTCGGTCCACCATCAACAGGTAAGACTTCCACGATAAAGTACGTTCTGAGGGAGGCGGAAAGAGATGCAGGAATTTTGTATTCTTACATACGGATTCCGAGGTTCAGAGAACCTTACAAGGTCTTTTCTAAAATTTTTCAGGATGTTTTTGGACAGCAATCTCCGCCATCTGGAGTGAGCAAAACTGTTCTGATGGACAGATTGTGGAGCAAACTTGACGAACCCCTTTTAATAGTTCTTGATGATATAAACTTTCTCAGCAAAGCCTATGCGAACGAGATTCTGTATGAAATCCTCAAGGCACCTGAAGAATACGGGGTCAAGGTTGGCATTTTTGCGGCGGCAACTGATGTTAAATTCCCCCTGCTGCTTGACCCTTTTGTAGGAGCGGTTTTTCACTACACGGAGATACATTACCCCCCGTACAGCTATCAGGAGATGAAGGAGATCCTGAAGAGAAGGGTTGATTACGGGTTTTACGAGGATGCTTTTGATGAGGGAGCTTTCAGCAGAGTTGTTGAGCTTGCTTACAATGCGGGCGATGTTAGATACGGAATATACCTTTTAAAGGCTGCAGGAATGAATGCAGAGAGCAGAGGAAGCAGGAAAGTTGAGGAGAAAGACGTTGAACTTGCTCATGCCGGAGAATCCTTATCTTTTGTTGCCAAGATTCTCACAGCTCTGAACAGCGAGGAGAGGGCTGTTCTGAGAATAATATACTCCAGCGACACAATTTCTACCGGTGACCTCTACGAGCAGGTTAGCAATGAGATAAGAATGAGCTACAGGAAATACTACAACATCCTCGAAAAACTCGAAAGATTGAAGCTGATTGAAATATCCTTTGGAGAGAAGGGGAAAGGCAGAACGAGATACGTGTACAGAAAGTATGACACAGACATTGTTGAGAGGGCAATGAAATTAATTTAATTCCCCCTTCAACATCTGACTGTAATGACCGGCAAGATTGCCAAGACTGCACGCAACCATCAGAAAAAGTTTAAAGAAGATAAAAAACAAAAGAACTTCCAAAAAATTTAAATCACGATTTGGTGAGATGCATGAAGTGTCCCAAATGAGCGCTGTCAGGCTTGTTGAACTTCTGCTGACTGCAGAGATATTTAACAGATACGAGGAGCTTACGGAGGATGACATACCAAAAGAAATAAGGAAGCTGCTGTACAGCAAGGGAGGTATAAAGAGACCTCTGGTTATCAGAGAGGACACTGCAGTAAAGTATGCAGGGAAGGTTGAACAAATCCCACCATTCGTTGACCTGAATGTCTTTTCAAAGCAGTACATTCTCACCTCCTTCGATTTAGCTGTTAAGTGGTTTGCAAGCAGAGGGGTTGAGCTGATAAGGAAAAATCCAGCTCTCGCTTACTTCTACCAGAACTATGACTCCCTCAATGTTTCCTACGAGGAGGCTAAAAAAGCCAACCTGCCAAAGCGTGGAGATAAAGAGTGGTTGAAAGGTCTGATAGACGAACTTGAGAAAAAAGATGAAACAAGAGAGATGCTCTCCTTAGTAAGAGTGCTTTCTCCCGAAGAAATTCCCGTCGATTTTAAGGATGTTGCTCTAAGTGAGGAGCAGCTTGAAGAAGTGAGAAAGATTGAGATTGCCTTGGAAGAGAGGAACTTTCTGAGAGAAATTGGACTTTCAGATATCGGAAAGCTCCTTTTCATCGGTCCACCGGGAACCGGTAAAACCACGACTGCAAGGGCTTTGAGCAAGAGACTCTACCTCCCACTGCTCGAAGTTAGGCTTTCGATGATCACAAGCCAGTATCTTGGTGAAACTTCTAAAAACATAGAGAAAATCTTCGAAATTGCGAGGATGATGTCCCCATGCATTCTCTTCATTGACGAATTTGACTATGTTGCCAAAATGAGGACGAGTGACGAGCACGCTGCAATAAAAAGGGCTGTTAATACATTGCTGAAATCAATTGACGACATAAATCTTGTTGAAGACGGTGTTCTGCTTATTGCTGCAACCAACCACCCCTCCCTCTTAGACCCCGCAGTATGGAGGAGGTTCGATAAGGTCATTGAATTTCCAGAACCTGAAGAAGCAATAAGAAGGAAAATCTTTGAGATATTCTTAGCAAAAATCCCGGGGAATTTTGACATGGAAGAGCTCGTGAAGGAGACAGAAGGTTTCACGGGAGCAGATATAAAGCTCGTTGTTAGAGAAGCAGTCCTCGACGCTCTACTGCAGGGAAGAAAGGAACTCACTCAGGGAGATCTTCTGAATGCTGTAAAGGAAGTTAAGGAGAGGCTCAAGCTAAAGAAATCGTATTAGCATGATAGTCACTCTGCTTGGAACCGGCGACTCTCCAGGCACGCCGATTCTCAACTGTCACTGCAGAACATGTGAGGATGCAAGAAAAAAAGGATGGGAGAGGAAGAGATTCTCGGTTATGATTCAGAACAACAGCAAAACCGTGCTGATAGATACTTCTCCAGACTTGAGAAGACAGCTTCTTGACTGCAGGGTTGAGAAGGTGGATGCCGTGATATGGACTCACTGCCACTTCGACCATTTTGGCGGTTTTGGAGAATTTTACAGAGTTCAGAACAATGTTAAAGTTTACTCGACCCCTCAAATTCACGAAGACATCGGCTATTTCATGAAATTCATGTCATACAAGACAATTGAGGTTGAAACTTTTGAGGGCTTTAATATAGGAGGTATGGATTTCACGTTACTGCCGGTAAATCACCCCACAGTCAGTGCGGTGGGAGTGAGGGTAGAGTGGAAAGGTTACAGGGTTGTTATCAGCGGAGACACAAATGCAAGAATTCCGGAAGAGACGTTAAGGGAAATGCAGAATCCGGATTTATTCATAGTTGAAGCTTTAGCACCAACCGGGAAATTCAGAAAGCATATGAATGCCAGAGAGGCAATGGAGCTTGGTAAAAGACTTAATGCCGGAAAAATCGTTTTAACACATCTCGGACACTTTTATCCTCCACATGAAATTGCTGTGAAAAGCTATCCTGTCGGAAGAGATTACCAGTCTTTTTCGTTTGGGGAGGGAAGGCTTGATGAGTTCTTTGGGGATTGACATCGGGGGTGCAAACCTGAAGGTTGCCTCAGAGGGTGGATGGGAGATACTGTACTTTCCCATGTGGAAACAAGCTGAGAAGTTAGAAGGTAAGCTGAGAGAAATTGCTCAAAAATACTCAGCAAAAAAGGCTGGAGCTGTTATGACCGCAGAGCTTGCCGACTTTTTCAGGTCAAAGTC
>CAZZLE010000110.1:0-8024 GCA_964654595.1 uncultured archaeon
TATTGATGTGAACATTGAGGTTATTCCCGGAGTCACTGCAATGAGTGCAGCTTCAGCACTTCTCGGCTCTCCAGTAAGCGGAGATCATGCTGTTTTGAGTCTCAGCGATCTTCTCGTCCCCTGGAGTCAGATAGAGAAGAGACTGATTTACGCTCTCAAGGGAGATTTCGTTATCGCCATCTACAATCCCTCAAGCAGGAGGAGAAAGGAGAACCTGAAAAAGGCCCTGAAACTTATAAGAAGGTTCAGGGGAGATGTCTGGGTGGGGATAGTGAGAAACGCTTTCAGGGATGGTGAAGAAGTGGAAATAAGGAGAGTTTCGGAAATCAAAGAGGATGAGGTGGACATGAACACGATTTTGATAGTGGGAAATTCAGAGACTGCAGTGGCAGGAAGAATTATGTACACCCCAAGGGGCTATTCGAGGAAGTATAGCATTCAGGAAAAACAAAAAAGCAGGATGGGAGCGGAAACGGAGGAGGCTTTGAAGATTGCAACTATTAGCGAGGAAATTCTTAAATCTCTGCACCCGGAAGAGGGGCTTAAGGGAGATATTATCAGGAGATGCATCGCAACAACAGGAGATGTCTCCATTAGAGACGTTTTGAGGTTTAAAGGAGACATTTATGAGGGTGTGAGGGCTTTGAAGGATGATTGCAGGATAATTGTCGATGTTCACATGGTAAAAGCCGGTTTGAGGAGGGATTCAATAGCTGCTGTTGATTTTTCCAGCAATGATGGAGGCACGAAAACAGCTTCTGGTTTAAGGAATATCAGGGATCTTGTTGAGGGGAGCATTGTTGCAATAGGCAATTCACCCTCAGCTGCTATGGCTCTTTATGAGATTGCTCAGAGATATCCGCCGAGATTCATTGTGGCCACACCCGTTGGTTTTGTGAATGCTGCGGAATCCAAAGAAGCCATAAGGAGCCTTGAAATTCCCTCAATTACCACCGAAGGAACAAGGGGAGGGAGTGGAATTTGTGCTGCAGTTGTTAACTGCTTAATTGAGCATGCTGAGAGATCCGATTGAACTCTACGAGTATCCCTTTGAATGGCATAAAGGTGATGCAGAACTGGCTGAGAGAGTGAGATCAGGGCTTTACATCCTCACAGAGGATGGGTTTCTGAGAAGAGGTATAACAACGGGAACAACAGCTTCAGCAGCACTATCAGCAGCAATATGCTCTAAATTTGGTGAAGTTGAGGAGGTGGATGTTTTCACGCCTGTGGGGATAAAGCTTAGAGTTGAGGTGGAGGAGGCTGAGAAAGGCTTTGCCAAGGTTAGAAAATTTGCTGGAGATCACGAGTTTGATGTAACAGATGGCATAGCTTTTGAGGCCAGTTTAATTGATTCCGGAATAAAGTTCGGTGAGGGTGTTGGTGAAAAAAATGGAAAGAAGGCAGTCAGTCAATCTGCAATGAAGCAGGTTTTAAAAAACTTTGAATTTTACAGCAGGAAATTCGGATACAGAGGAGGAGTAATCATTGAGGTTCCTGAAGGGAGAAAGGTGGCAAAGAAGACCGGAAATGAAAGGATGGGGATTAAGGAAGGAATATCGATTCTGGGAACAACGGGATTTGTTGAACCATGGTGTGCAAGGCTCGTGGAAACAAAGCTAAAAATTGCAATGCGTTACGGAAAGATAGCAATCACAACCGGCAGAAGAGCCTGGTTATATGCTTTGAAAAAATATCCAGACCACCAGCCGTTTGTTTTCGGAATCCACATAGATGAAGCCCTGAAGCATCCGGGTGAGAAGATTATAGTTGGCTTTCCCGGTTTGCTGTCAATCTGGGCTGGCGGAAAAGAGAGGATACAGGATAAAGCTGAAAAAGCCGGAGCAAGATTGGAGGTAATCGAAAATGATATGGATTGTTGGAACTGGAACATGCAGGGGGCAGATGACTGAGAGGGGCAGAGAACTGCTGAAGAAAGCTGATGCAGTTTATGGAAGCAGGAGAGCTTTTGAACTGATTGATTTCGAAGTAAAAGAAAAGAGAGTTCTCGACAGATTTGACAGCTCTGTTTTTGAGGAAATTGCTAAGGAGGGAATGAAGAAGGATGTTGTTGTTCTCTCCACCGGAGATCCGATGGTTGCCGGCATTGGTAGGAAGTTTCGGGAGATGGATGCAATGGTGGAAATAGAACCGGGAATTTCGAGCGTTCAGCTTGCTCTTGCAAAACTCAGGGTGGATCTAACAGAGGTCGTGGTTGTTGACTGCCATGCGAGGGATTTTGATTCCTCTCTTCTTGATTTGAACAGATACCGCCATCTGCTGATACTGGCTGACAGGAGATTTGATCCTAAAAAGCTTGGGAGGAGGAGAGTTGTGATTCTTGAAAACCTCTGCATGGAAAATGAGATGATTAGGGAGGGTTTTGCGGATCTGATTGAGATCAGGTCTGATTATACGATAATTTTTGTTGAGAAGGATGGAGAGGTGGTTTAATGAGGAGAGGTTTGCTGATTGTTGGACATGGAAGCCAGTTAAGTCATTACAGAGAGGTTATGGAGCTTCACAGAAAGAGAATCGAGGACAGCGGAGCTTTTGATGAGGTTAAAATAGCTTTTGTTGCAAGGAAAAGGCGACCCATGCCTGATGAGGCCATAAGGGAAATGAACTGCGATGTTATTTATGTTGTACCGCTGTTTATTTCCAACGGACTCCACGTAACAGAAGACCTGCCTGACATGCTTGGATTTCCGAGAGGAAGCGGGAGAAAGGAGGGTGAGTTTGAGGGGAAGAAGGTCATCATCTGTGAGCCAATTGGTGAGGATTATTTTGTAACTTATGCAATCCTTAACTCTGTTTACAGAATTGGAAGAGGGTAATATGAGAACAATCGCGATGTGGAGCGGTGGAAAGGATAGCAGTCTTGCCTTGTGGAGAGCGCTTGAAGAAATGAACGTTGACGGACTGCTCTGCATGATTTACGGGGGAAAGGCAAGGGCACACGGTATTGATGTTGAGGTTATAAAAGCTCAGGGAAAGGCGATGGGCAGAGAAATTGTAACTGAAGAAACAACATGGGAAAATTACGAAGAGACGCTTAAGAGTTTTTTCAGAAGGTTTGGCGTTAAAAAGGCGATTTTCGGAGACATTTACCTGCAAGAACACAGAGACTGGATAGAGAGAGTTTGTAAGGATTCAGGGGTTGAACCTTTTTTCCCTCTCTGGGGTGAAAACACGGAAAAGCTGGCAAAGGAGTTCGTTGATGTTGGATTTGAGGCGTACATTATTGCGGTGAGGAAGGATCTGAGGGAGATTCTGGGCAGAAAGTTTGACAGGGAACTGATTGAATTTGCATTGGAAAAAGGAATTGACCCGTGTGGAGAAAACGGTGAGTTTCATACAGTTGTGGTTAACGGGCCGATTTTCAAAGAAAGGGTTCCATTCAAGTTTGGAGTGATTTATGAGAGCGAAAAGTACTACCACCTTAGCATCACCCTACCCTAAAAATGAGAGTAACCCCTGAACTCAACTTCAAAGTTTTTGCCCTCAAACTCGGCAAAAACACCTTTACCTTTTTCAACCCTGCCTATTCTGATGCCATCTCTGCTGCTTTTTGCAGTATAAACGAGCTCGAAGTCTCCACCACCGTAAAGAAACAGTTCAAGCGGGTTTTTTGCTTCAGTAAGGTGAGAGAGATCAATGTTGTCTATTACAATTTTTACTTTACTGCTCTGGCTGATCTGGTGCAGGCTGACTGCAATGCTGTCGCTTACATCCGTCATTGATGAGGCGTAGCTGGCGATTTTCATCCCCTCCTCAATTCTCGGAACCGGGGTGTAGAGTTTATCTGCATACGGCAGATCTTCCCTTTTAAATCCTCTTTCGAGCATTTCAAGGCATAGCTGAGCTTTTCCGGGAAGATCCGTTATGAAAACGCTATCCCCCTCCCTCGCTCCTTTCCTTGTTATGTGCCTTCTTGCCTCACCAATTGCAAAGCCCGCTATTGTAGTAACCTCACTGTAGTCAATATCTCCGCCGACAATCTTCACATCGTATCTATCCGCAATCCTCTTCATGCCCTTAAGTATTTCCTCGAAGTGTTCTGTTGATTTTAGAGAAATGGAGCTTAGGAAGTAGAGGGGTTTAGCTCCACACGCGGCAATGTCTGAAAGGGTGACGGCAACAGCCATCCAGCCCATCTCCTCTGGAAGCATGTAGGGCGGGAAATCGCTTATTTCATTCACAGTATCACAGCTTAACACAACCAGTCTGTTTCCGATCTTAACGTAGGCTGCATCGTGCTTACCTGCGGGGGTGATAACATCTTCATTTCCAAACATGTTTTCAATGATCTTTATTAGCTCGAACTCTTTCATATTCGCACAAAATGCGACTCGTTACATAAAGGCTTGTGTAACTTTCTCTGCCAAGACTGATTTCCCTAAAAAAACCAAGTTCTCTCAGGGTTTCCTCGAAGAAGTCGCCGTGCGGGAAGGCGCCAATGCAGATCGCTACATCGCCTTCAAGCATTCTCCCAAAATCAACCATTTCCCCCTTCTCTCTAAAGAGCAAAACCTCCCTGTCCTTAACAATTTCTCTCAGAGGGGTTTCAGCGAACTCCATCAGAGTTACATCAGCAGCAATTTTTCTCTCAACAAAAAGCTTTTCCATTAACCCAACAAAACGATTGTAGTTTCTTGGAAGTCTCGTTTTGCGGTTTATCCAGATTATCTCTCCATTTATTGTGTGCACGTAGACCTCAAAATTCAGAGGGGAATCGAGAAGGAGGAGAAGGCACTGATGTATTATGTCCGGCCTCCCCCTCTTTTCCCGGAACTGCAAAGACTTCATTGCCAAGTGGTGCTTTGAGTCATCAAGCAAAATACATGCTGGATTCTTACCCCTCCTTTTTGCATCAGCTCTCACCACGGGATGGTTGCGTATCTCTTCCGGAACGGGTTCGAGGGAGGTTTCAAGAAAGATGAATGCACTTCCCACAGAGGAAATGTAGCAAAAAGTTTAAGTTCTTTTCTCAAATTTCTCATGTGAATGAGCTTCTGAAGAAGGCAGCAGTGATAGCAGGGGAGATTTTGAAACGTGAGGAGGTTTTGGTTGTAACTCACATTGATGCTGATGGCATAACAGCCGGAACAATTGCATACACCTCTCTGCTTGGTGCGGGTGTTGAGAGCAGAATCAAATTTGTGAAACAGCTTGACGACAGTGAAATAGAAAAGATAAGGGATGAAAACACCTTTGTCTGGTTTACGGACATTGGAAGCGGTGTTATCAACCTTCTTGACGGGCTTGAGTTTATCATAACAGATCACCACGTTCCTCAATGCTCCCATCCGATGCAGCTCAATCCACATGATTTTGGATACGATGGAGCTTTTGAGCTGAGCGGTGCCACCACAACATACCTTGTTTCGAAATACATTGGAAAGTTTGAACGTGAAAAAGACAGCTTTGATCTTCTGCCAATCTCAATTGTTGGGGCTGTTGGGGATCTGCAGGACTCAAGGTGGGGTATGCTGAGAGGTTTGAACAGAAAAATAGTTTTTGAGGGTGTGAGGAAAGGGCAGATAGCTGTAACCCGCGACCTGAGATTTTTTGGCAAACAGACAAGACCAGTTGCAAAGATGCTTGAATACAGCTCTGATCCGTTTATTCCGGGAATTACTGCTAACGAAGCGGGGGTTCTTAATTTCCTGGAAAGTATTGGTGTGGATCCATGGGTAAGGTGGATAGATCTCGAGATGGAGAAGAAGAGAAAGGTTGTTTCAGCACTTGTCAGCCTTGCAATGGATTTCGGAATACCCTACGCAAGCATACTCAGGATGGTTGGAGAATGTTACATTCTCATGAATGAGGAAGAGGGGACGGAGAAGAGGGATGCAATGGAATTCTCCACGCTGCTGAATGCCACTGCGAGATACAATGAAGCTGATGTTGGTGTGGGTGTCTGTCTCGGTGATGAAAGAGCTTACAGAAGGGCGAGAACCCTTCTGCAGAGACACAGAAAAAATCTGTCAGACGGGATAAAGTTCGTTGACAGAAACGGAATCGAAGAGCTTGAGAACATTCAGTACTTCCATGCGAGAGACAACATACCTGATACAATAGTCGGAATTGTTGCGGGGATGTGCTTTTACAAGGGAAACTCCGAGAAGCCGATAGTAGCATTTGCGGAAAGCGATAGGGGTGTGAAGGTATCTGCAAGGGCAACCTACAGACTTGTTGAGAGGGGGGTGCATCTGGCAAAAGCAATTAAGGAGGCTGCGGAATCTGTTGGAGGAATTGGAGGAGGGCACAGTATTGCAGCTGGAGCAACGATTCCGGAAGGTAAGGAGGACGAATTTTTGAGGATTCTCGACAGAATAATCGGAGAGCAGATGAGGAGGTAAAGTTCTTTTAACCGGGAGAAAAAATTACACTATGGAACTGATGAGCGAGAATGTCAGGGCGGCGATGTGTTACACTCTCGGCTTCATAACCGGAGTATTGTTTCTGTTTGACGGAAGCCCGTTCGTCAGGTTTCACGCCGTTCAATCAACTCTCACGTTTTCAACGATAGCGGCACTGATCATCCTTCTTCCCGTGATTCCCGGAGGGGTAATGCTCTCAAGAATCGTAATGGCTTTCAGCCTGCTCCTGTGGGCGATATGCATAATCAAGGCGAGCCGCGGTGAGGTGTTTAAGCTACCAATTTTCGGAGAGATCGCTGAAGCACAGATAACACCCTTACATACCTGAAACAAAAAGTATTTCTACCTCCTTTTGCAATATATATAATTGGTGATTGGATGAGGCGATTCAACTGGCGCAAGTTTAAAAGAAAGGGCATGAGAAAGCTTTTTAGCAAGGATGAAAAGCTCCTTGAGAGCAATGTTAGTGAGATAAAGAAAGTGAAAAGTGGAGAAAGCATAAAGGAAATATCCAGGGAAGTCCTGCCTGAAGAATGAAGCTGAAAATAAAGTTTGTCGGTTTTGAAATTAAAGAGACTGAGGTTGATGTAAACGGGCAAAGCTATTCAGAAATACTTGAATCGCTTGGCATAAATCCCGAAACTGTGGTGATCGTGAGGGACAACCTCCCGGTTCCGGTTGATGATACCGCAGAAGGTGGAGAAGTAAAGGTCGTGAGAGTTATTTCAGGAGGTTAGCTTTTAAAATTTTTTAACTGAATTAAAACATCGCAAACGTAAAGAATAAAACGTTATAAAAGTTTTTCATGTGAAATACAGCAGAAAAACTTATAAAAGACAATGAATACTTATCTCAGGGAGTGATGTCCATGCATAAAGAAGAAATTATTCTGCTCCACCTGACCCTGTATAACATCAAAAAGCTTTTTGAAAATGCAGGCATCGCCAACGGCCACTTCAGGGCCTATGATGAACTTGGTGTTCAACCCGTACACATACACAAAAGTAAAACTGAACACAAAAGGGCAATTTCCCTTCTTTGTAAGGGCATTTCTGAGATTTTTAGAGAACGCAGCCCCGAAGATTTAATTGAATGCGAGGGTCTCAGATTTGTAATCCAGTCTATTGCACCTGAACTGTGCGAACCATGAGGTAAGCATCCTCCCCATCACTGTAGTAGCCATGGATCACATCGATGATTTCAAATCCAAATTTTTTGTACAGGTTTTGAGCCGGAACGTTTGAGACTCTAACTTCAAGGGTAATTTTCCTCTTTCCCCTTCCTTCGAGCCTTTTAATAGCCTCCGAAAGAAGCATCTTTCCTATTCCCATCCCTCTGAACTCCTTTTTTACGGCAAATGCTATTATCTTACCCGTGAACTCGTCAACATCCATCGTTACGATGTATCCGGCTATTTTAGAGCCTGTATCTGCAACAAGCAGATCAGAACCGTAGGTCAGGTAAACGTATACGTCGTAGGCAGGATTACGGGGGGAAAATGTCTCCCTGTCTATTTCGAGAATTTCTTTGAAGTCTTTGTTTACGTAATCCCTTATTATCACACTCTGCACAAAACTTAATTGTCTTTCTGGGATATAAAAATTGTTCATGCTGCAGATTGCTGGATACATTGCAGAG
>CAZZLE010000111.1:0-1912 GCA_964654595.1 uncultured archaeon
TAGCTTTTGCAAGAGCAAAAGGATGCACAATATCTGACCTTGTGGGAATCGCTCATAACTCAACGGGTTGAGAGAGAAGAGAACTCTTCAGCATTTTTTCAAAGAATTTTCCGTCTTTCAGCACAGCCCTCGCTGCAGAGGCCATCTTTGCTCCCGACTTTATTATCCTCTCCCCGCTCTCCATGTCAACGAAGGAGTTGTTTCCTATAACATTGCCAATCCTTGATACCCTTTCGATCAGTGAAAAATCACATCCATCGCCCGGAATCATTGCATCAAGATGGATTGCAATGCATCCAGCATCGAAAAGCTTTCTTGCAAGTTTTTCGTAATCCAGTTTGTGTCCTCCCCTTATTTTAACAACTGTTGGAACAATTTTCGAAACTCTGCTGGCAATTTCCAGCAGCTTCTCTGTGTGGAATAAAAGCCACTCCCCGCATCCAATTTTCACAAATTCCGGCTGTCTGCAGTGTGCGTTTATTTCGAGAATACCTCCGTAACTCTCCACGAGTTTCGCAGCCTCAATGTAACCCTCAATGGAGGATGATCTGATGTTTACAGCAAACCTCTTTTTTCCAAGCATTCTTAACTCCCTTTCTATGCCATCTATACCAAACAGGAACTCTTTTCTGCCTCTATCAACGGCCTTCTTGGCAGCTTCAATGGCTTTTCTGTCAGCATTGAAACCTCCGAGTATCACCAAAGCTGCCCTCTGATTCCTGCAGAATTCCGCATTGTTTATTCCTGCCATTGCAGACAAAACGAGACGGTTTTCAAACATCATATTTCAGTTCGTTGAGCCTTAAAATTCCTTCAAAGACCCTGTTTGCGGTGCCGGTCATGTATGCGGTGTTTTCAGCGAGATCAATCTTGAGCAAACCTCCCCTCGTTACCACATTCACCCTATTTCCGGCAAGGCCAAGTTTGTTGGCCACGGCAGCAACAGCCACACTGCCCGTTCCGCAGCTGAGTGTTTCTCCCTCAACTCCCCTCTCGTATGTTCTGATTCTGATGGTATCTCCTTCAACCTTTGCAAAGTTAACGTTGGTTCCTTCAGGGAAAATTCCTGCATACCTGATTTTTCTTGCCAGCGGAATTATATCGAAGTCGAGATCATCAACAAATGCAACAACATGTGGAACTCCGGTGTTGGCGGCATAAATTCTTAATTTTTTCCCATCATGCTCAAATTCGTACCCCCAGACATCAACGGTTGCAGGAATTTCTTCCCTTCTGAACCTCGGCTTTCCCATGTCCACCTTAACCCACCATCCATCTCTGTAAACTTCGAGATCAAGAATTCCCGCGAGTGTTTCCACCCTCAGCCTTTCTCCAGCGTAACCCTCCTCAACGACATAACGGGAGAAACACCTTATCCCGTTTCCGCACATCGCAGCTTCACTGCCATCGCTGTTGAAGTATCTGAATCTGACGTCTGCTTTCTTCGATGGCTGCACAAAAATTGCACCATCCGCTCCTATGCCAAAATTTCTGTGGCAGATTGCCCTGACGAATTTCGGCTTTTTATTTTCCTCGACAACCTCTCCTCTGAACTCGTCAATCAAAATGAAATCGTTACCGTTGCCATGCATCTTTGTGAAGGCTACCCGCATGAAGGAAGTATGGGGGAGATTTTTAAAGATTCTCTGCTACTTTTTCTGTGAAGGTTGGAATCGTGCTAAATCCCGTCGCAGGTGGGGGTTTTGATGACTCGAAAAAGGCCATAGTGACTGAAGTTCTGAAAAAGCTGGGTGGAGAATTTGTTACTACGAGCGAAATAGCGAAAATGCTCGGAATTGAGGCAGAAACTGTAAGGCTGGACGAAACCGGTACAAGACTTGATACAGTTAATTTGGTGCGGGAACTTGACGGTAAAGTGGATGTTATTGCCGTTTTTGGTGGCGATGGAACT
>CAZZLE010000112.1:0-2249 GCA_964654595.1 uncultured archaeon
ACTCAGAAAAAATAGCTCCTGAAATGCTCAAAAAAATTAAACAAGCTTTTTTAGAACTGCAAAAGCCCTGTCAGCTGATTCTCTATCGTAAATTACAAGTGCTACCTCTTTCAAATTTGAGCCTTTAAAGCTCTTTACAGCCTCAAAAAATGTTTCAACAACCTTCTCAAGTTCACAGCCGTATATGCCAGCACTAACAGCCGGGAAGGCTATTGAGTCTAACATCATTTCTTCAGCCTTCTTTAACGGACCGAGGAAAGCTCTGAAGAGCTTCTCCTTCAGCTCATCATTCCACATCCCACTGCATACCGGCCCAACTGTGTGAAATACGTATTTTATCCCCCTCTCCTCCAAATTCATGGCTGGAGTGACCACAACCTCCCCATGGTCTATGTAATCCCTCCCAAACTGCTCTCTCATTGCTTTCTTGCTGATTTCCGTGTATTTGCCGGCATCTCCCGCACATGCTTTTGCAATTGCATAGGCAACTCCTCCACCGTGTTCAAGTCTCTTGTTTGCCGCGTTT
This sequence comes from uncultured archaeon, assembly GCA_964654595.1. Taxonomy (GTDB): domain Archaea; phylum Halobacteriota; class Archaeoglobi; order Archaeoglobales; family Archaeoglobaceae; genus Archaeoglobus. Next base: position 527 of record CAZZLE010000112.1, read on the forward strand.
ACAATTGCCTTGGCTGTATAGCGTGTAATGTCGCCCTGAACGAGTTTTAAATTGATTCCATCTATCTCAACCTCGGTCAGCACTTCCATATGTTAAAATTAACGGAAGCTATAAAGGTTTTTGCGGTGTTCAGCAGTTGTAGTGCCTCCTGACTCTCTTCACCCCATCAATTTTTAGCAGATCTTTTTCTTCCATCTCCGAAACCCTCACTATGACATCGTAGTCATAGAAAACTTCATGAACTTCCTCACAAATTTCTTTTAGCTTTTTTATTACCTCTGCCTTTTTTGTCTGATCTACCCAGACTTCAAAATACCTGGCCATTACTCTCCAGCAAACCGCCATCGTTTTAAGCTTTCGGTCAGGCGGCTGTAATTCCACAATTATATGCAAAAAATTAGATCGGTAAAAGGTGTTCTCCAGAAATTCCGTAGCTGATGAAATCAACTCCAAAGATAAAAACGAGCGCTGAAAGAAAGACAAGCAGAACTCTGTAGAATTTTTTGCTGAAAATTGCAAGTGATGTGGCATGGGCAAGCAGAATCAGCCACACAAAATCCAGCCATACGTGGCTCAGGTAAAGCACAACTATCCCCGCATAACCCCACAGCAACACAGCCTCGCTAACAAGCACTGCCCCAACACCCACCCACCATGCAATGAAGAAGGGGTTCAATGCAGAGAGAGCAACACCCGTTGAAAAAGGACTTGCTGAACTCTCAGGTCTCTCTTCTGCTTTGGATAATGCACTTTTTGCGGTCATAAATGCAAAGAAAACCAGCATAGCACCTCCAGCTATGCTGAGGAACGATGATGCTGCTTGAGTTAAAGCCACCGCCACGCCTGTTGCGATCAGGATGACAAGGGGTAGCTCAACTGCAGCATGCCCTAAACTCACCCAGAAACCACCCTTCCAGCCGTGCTTCAGACCAATTGCAGCGGTGGCTGCTGTTAATGGTCCGGGAGCAAGAACGCCGGAACTGCTTATTACAGCAACTTTAAAAATAAAGGGAAGAATCATTCCTTCTTCAGGTCAAGCCCGTACCTTTCAGCGTTCTCATCTGCAAATCTCTGGATAATTTCAATCATCTCTCTGCCTTTTTCGTGAGAGAATAGATGTCTGAATCTCCTCTGAAGCTTCAGATATTCCTCAACTGGCTTTCTGTCCTTAATCTTTCTAACAGAAGTCAGCTTCCCGTACTCAAACTCGACGAGCGGATAAAGCCCGGTCTCCACCGCAAGCCTTGCAACCTTAATTGCAATGCTGCCATCAATTCCCCATCCCGTAACGCAGGGAGAGTGGATCTGGATGTACTTCGCCCCCTCGAATTTTACCGCCTTCTTAACTTTCCTCCTGATGTCCGAGACGTAGCCAACTGACGATGAGGCAACATACGGAATACCATGAGCCACAGCGATCGAAATCATGTCCTTCTTTCTTCCAATCTTCCCTGGCATAATCTTTCCTGCCGGTGTTGTGGTTGTTGACTCCCCCGGAGGAGTTAAACCGCTCTGCTGGTGTCCGGTGTTCTGGTAGGCCTCGTTATCAAGGCAGATGTACAGAATGTCGTGGTTTCTGTCAAATGCCCCGCTGAGAGTTCCAATTCCTATATCTGCCGTGGCACCATCGCCTGCAAATACCACCACATATCCCTCATCCTTCCTCTTCAGTGCTCTCAGTGCAGCCTCAATTCCCGCTGCCACAGCAGCAGCGTTCTCAAAG
>CAZZLE010000113.1:0-2313 GCA_964654595.1 uncultured archaeon
GATAAAGAAACGATGGAAATTGTTGAGATGGTTCTTGACGGAAAGATAAACTCAAAAATCGTAACGACGTTCATAAGAAATGGCGGCAAAGCTGTTGGGTTGAGTGGAAAGGATGGTTTGCTTATCGTGGCAAGGAAAAAAGAAATGAGGATGAAAAAAGGTGAGGAAGAGGTTATTATTGATCTCGGCTTTGTTGGTGAAACTGAGTTTGTGAATCCTGAAATCATAAGGATACTGCTTGATAATGGATTCATTCCCGTCGTATCTCCTGTAGCTACTGATCTCAGCGGAAACACCTACAACCTCAATGCAGATGTTGTTGCTGGAGACATAGCTGCCGCTTTAAAGGCAAAGAAACTCATCATGCTAACCGATGTTCCGGGAATCCTCAAAAATCCGGATGACAGATCAACGCTCATTTCGAGACTCAGTCTTTCAGAGCTTGAGGAGATGCGAAACAGGGGGATTCTTAAGGGTGGAATGATTCCCAAGGTTGATGCAGTCATAAAAGCTCTTAAAAGCGGTGTTGAAAAAGCCCACATCATCGACGGTTCCCGCCCTCACTCAATACTTCTCGAGCTTTTCACTAAGGAGGGAGTAGGGACGATGGTGGAACCGTGATAAGGCTCGGAATACAGCCAGATGTTAAACATTCACCAAAGGATGCTTTTGAGTTTGCAGCAAACAACGGATTCAGCCACATTGAAATCCTCATGGATCACCCTCTTTACTCCATCGAAAACCTGAGCTTTGCTGAGGTGATCGAGCTTAAATGGAGTTATGATCTCGATCTTCTCATTCATGCTCCGGCAACGAGCACCAACTTCATTTCAATAAGTGAGGAAATGAGAAGGGCGAGCTACAGGGAAATGAGCAAGGTTTGCTACTTTGCGGATAAATGTGGGGCTGAAATCGTGACATTCCATATAGGCTGGAATCCGGCCTTCATCAACAACGGAGAGTTTTACTTTAACAAGGAATTGTTTGACAGGCACAATGAGAGTGTTTTGATGAATGAGTTTCTGCCCTTCTTGAAAACCTGCCCGGTTCAGCTTGCACTTGAAAACACGATTATGATAGAGGACGGGCTTGAGAGGGCTTTGAATGAGATAATGAGAACCACAAATCTTGGATTGACGATAGATGTTGGTCACTACAACATACGCGAGAATCCATTTTTCCTCAAAAACTTTGACAGGGTGGTGAACATCCACCTCCATGACAACGACGGTAAATCAGACCTGCACCTCTCCTTGGGGAGAGGTAATGTTGACCTGAGCAGGTTCAATCTTAACAGATACTCAGGTTTTTTAACCATTGAGACGAGGGAGGAAAAATCCATACTTGAAAGCAGGGACTACCTGCTGAAGGTGATTCCATGAAAGCGAGGGAGGTTGAGTTTGAAGGTCACCTGATCGACTCAATGATTTTTACCAAGGCACTTGACATAATACTCGACCTTGAAGGCGAGTTTGAGATTCTGGAGTTCAGAGTTGGGAAAAAGAAGCATGATCCGAGTTATGCGAGAATGATAGTCATTGGAAAGGATGACAGCCATCTTGAGCAGATCCTGAAAGAGCTTCACAAAATAGGTGCAAGGGTTCCCGAGATTGAGGAGGTTGAGCTCGCTGAAGCCCCTTCAGACAAAGTTCTTCCTGATGGATTTTACGTTACAACCAACCACCCAACCTTTGTCAGATTTGCTGGAGAGTGGCTTGAGGTTAGGGACATCAGCATGGACAGGGTTATAGTGATAAGGGATGGGAAGGCTTACTGCGTACCTATTGATGAGGTGGTTAAGGGGGATAAGGTGGTTGTTGGCGAGAAAGGTGTAAGGGTAATTCCACCGGAGAGGCCGAGAAAATCGACAGTGTTTGAGTTCATGGGAGGACGAACGTCTTCCGAAAGGCCGACAGAGAAAATGATAGAAGCGATTGCAAGGGAGATTTACGAACTGAAGCTTAAGGGGGGAAAGATTGCAGTTGTTGCAGGTCCTGCAGTTGATCACACCTCAGCAAGAGATGCTCTTGCAGCCCTTATAAGAGATGGTTACGTTGATTTGCTCCTCTCAGGAAACGCTCTGGCGGTTCATGACATAGAAATATCAATCTTCGGCACCTCTCTTGGAATGGACGTCTGCAGGGGCAAACCTGTGCCGGGAGGAAACAGGCACCATCTTTACACAATCAGCAAAGTTATAGCAGCAGGGGGAATCGCAAAGGCGGTGGAAAAGGGATTAATAAAGGACGGAATCATGTACGAGTGCGTCAGAAACAACGTTCCATTCATCCTTGCTGGATCAATCAGGGATGA
>CAZZLE010000114.1:0-2058 GCA_964654595.1 uncultured archaeon
GCAGAGTGGTTATTAAGTAAAACCGTGAAAAGATTGTATGGTTACAAGAAGAGATTTTTTGAAAGATGGAGGGGGGGGGTTTTTGGGTTATTGATTATCTTTAAAACCGGCAGAGTGTTTATAAAGAAAACCGGTAAAAAGTTTGTATGTTAAAAAAAAGAATTTTTCTAAAAGCTACAGCCTTAACAGCAACAGCAATTTCTGCTGGTATCAGTTTTCAGCCAAAGTCGTATGCCGGAGCCACAACAGCTGGTGGCGAATCAAAATTTGTTCCGAGCATATGTGGTATGTGCCCTGCAGCGTGCAGCATACAGGTTGAAGTCGTGGACGGTAGGGTTCGCAGAATTCACGGTACACCCGATCATCCGATAAACAACGGAAAAATTTGTGCAAGAGGCAATGCGGGAGTTCAGAGAGTATACAATCCGGATAGAATCAAAAAACCGCTCATAAGAACGGGCGAAAAAGGGACATGGAGCTTCAGGGAAGCGACTTGGGAGGAAGCTTTTTCAATAATCGTCAGCAAGGTGAGAGAGTACCGTGAGTCCGGACACCCCGAGTACATCGGAATTCTCGGCGGTTGGTTGCATTGCAGCTACTACAAACCCTTCTTCCAGGCTTTTCTTGCAGCCCTCGGAACTCCCAATGGAACCGGCGTACCGGAAGCTCTTTGCTTTTTACCCAAAGCCCTTGGCTGGAAGTCTGCATACGGTTTCGGAGCACATCCTGAACTCTTAACAGACTATGAAAACGCAAGATACGTGATAATGCTTCGCAGAAACGTTGCCGGTAGCATAAGTGTTGTTCACGGATGGAGACTTGGGCAGAACAGAAGAAAGTTCAAACTCGTAGTTCTGGATCCCAGATACAGTGAAACTGCAGCAAAAGCTGATTTGTGGCTCCCCATCAAACCGGGAACGGACTTAGCGTTTCTTTTGGCAATGATGAACGTCATTATCAATGAAAGGCTCTACGACTCAAGCTTTCTCGCAAAATACACCAACGCACCCATGCTCCTGAAAGACGGTAAACCGTTCAAAGTTTGGGATGATGGTGGCAGGAAGAAGTATCTGGTTTACGACCTTGCAAAAGGGACGGCAGTGGAGCACGACTCTGCAATGCTTCCAGCTCTTGAAGGGGAGTATGAGGTAGAAGGTGAGAAGGTAATTCCGGTATTTGAGGCTCTGAAGAGGAGGGTAGCTGAGTACACCCCGGAGTGGGCTGAAAAAATTACGGAAATTGAAGCGGAGAAGATCAAAGAGGTTGCAAGGGATTTTGCACTTCACAGAGGTGTTATTGACTCGGGCTGGCACGATCCAAAGTACAGAAACAGCCTCCTCACATGGAGGGCGGCAGCAATTCTTAACTCCTTAGTTGGTTCGGTTAACAGCGATGGAGGGTTACTTTTCACAGGCCTCGCACAGTTTGTCTCGGCAAAAGCTGCATCCAGCGAAGCACCACCGCAAAGCGTCCTCAGAATGTGGGCTGAAAAAAGAGGTATAGCAACAGCCTTCCTTGGCCATACAGTGCAGGCGTTTTACGATGCCATTGTCAACGAGGATCCGTATCCCATAAAGATGCTTTTCGTTGTTGGCCACAACCTTCTCATGAACATGCCGGAGAGGAGGAAATGGGAGGAGGCTCTGAAGAAGCTCGACTTCATGGTTGCAGTTGACATTCTCCCGCAGGATCACCTGTACTATGCAGATGTGGTTCTTCCCGAGTCAACCTACATTGAAAAGGATGATCCGCTCTTTCCAATAGCCTACGCTCCGGCATTTGGATTCCACACGAGAGTGAAGGCAATAGAACCTCTCTACGACACCAAACATGCAATTGAGATGATGGTGGAGATCTCCGCAAGATTGGGGAGAGAGGACACGTTTTTCAAAGCCCTCAGCAAGGGGCTTGAGGTTGATGCGGAGAAGCTGAAGAGCTACTACCAAGCAGAGGGTGTTGCAGGAATAAGAAGAGCTCAGGCTGAGGCAAAAGGTGTGAACTACAACGAGCTGCTATCAAAAGGTTACGTGGTAAAAGCCGGGCGTGAAAAGCTTGTTT
>CAZZLE010000115.1:0-4911 GCA_964654595.1 uncultured archaeon
ACTACATCTCTACCGGAGAGAGGGTGGTGAGAATATTTCAGCATCTGACTGGAAGAGCAGAAGCGAACCATGTTTACTGGAAGGAGGATAAGATCAAAAGAAAAAGAATCATCATAACACCCTTCAGCTTCAAAAGAAGCAGCATAGGGAGATTCGAGCCAGTAATAGCTGAGGAGAATGTTGAGCTTGGTAGAGGAGAGATTGGAATTATAAAGATAAGAGACCTTGAATTTCCGTCAGGAACCATAACTCAGCCATTAACGTCTTTCAATCACGCGTATGGCAGCATTATTGATCTCTCAGCATTCTCCCCACCAAAGATGGTAGAAGAGGATAGAGTGGTAACGCATGCTGTTGTGATGTCTCCAAAAGGTGGAAGAATTGAGAAAGGGGACCTGCTTGGTGCTGTAGCTGTTTACAACATATCCGTTCTCAGAGAACCGGAGTTTCTTGTATCTAAGTACAGGGAGCTGATGATAAAGGCCGAGCAATGAACTTAATAACTCAACAATATTTTTTCCATGGACTTGGACTGGATGGAGAGGGAGAGAAAGTTCATAGTGCAGACCTACACCAGACAGAAAGTGGTTATAGAGAGGGGCGAGGGATGTTACGTTTACGACGTGAACGGGAAGAAGTATCTTGATCTGGTTGCAGGGATTGCAACCGCAAGCATCGGTCACTGCAACCCTCAGCTTGTTGAGAGGTTGAAAAAGCAGATTGAAAAGCTTATACACGTTTCAAATCTCTACTACACCATTCCCCAGATAGAGCTCGCTGAGAAGCTTCATGAAATCACAGGAATGGACAAGTTCTTTTTCTGTAACAGCGGAACAGAAGCAGTAGAGGCAGCTTTGAAGTTCGCAAGAAGGATTACTGGCAGGAAAAAATTTGTATCGTTCACAGGTGATTTTCACGGCAGAACAATGGGGGCTCTATCTGTTACATACAAGGAGAAATTCAGAAAACCGTTCGAACCGCTAATAAGTCCGGTTGAGTTTGCTGAATTCAACAGCGTTGAAGATCTGGAGAGAAAGGTTGATAGTGAGACAGCTGCAGTTATTGTTGAACTGATTCAGGGTGAAGCGGGTGTTTATCCTGCAAAAAAGGAATTTGTGGAGGCTTTGGAAGAAATGAGAGATAAGAACGGATTCCTGCTCATCGTTGATGAAGTTCAGACGGGATTTGGAAGAACCGGAAAATGGTTCGCAAAGGAGATTTACGAGGTTGAGCCGGACATGATGACCATGGCGAAGGCGATGGGCTCAGGAGTTCCGATTGGGTGCTGTGCTTTGAGAGAGGATATTGCAGAAAAAATACAGCCCGGAGACCACGGTTCCACATTTGGTGGAAACCCTCTTGCCTGCACAGCAGCGCTTGCAACGATCGATGTTATTGAGAGGGAAAAACTGGTGGAGAACTCGGCAAGAGTTGGAGAGTACTTTACAAAAAGACTTAGAGAACATTTTGAGAATGTAACGGGAGCGGGTCTTATGATCGGTTTTGACGTGAGCGATGCGTTAGAATTTGTCAAAAAGTGCTTGGAAAGCGGACTGATCGTAAACAACACATCTGAAAGGAGAATTCGCATATTACCTCCGCTGATTATTACCAGAAAAGAAGTCGATGAAGCCATTGAAATAATGACTAAATGAGCTGGCAGAACAAAGAAAGCCGACGGTTTCCGCGATTCCCGTGCCCTCTCGGAACACAGTACTACGCGGAACGGAACGGGGCTTAACTTCCGGGTTCGGAATGAGTCCGGGTGTTTCCCCCGTCCCTATGACCGTCGGCATTAGTTCTTAAAGCTCTGGGTTATTTAAGGATTTTGGTTGCCAAGAATGCGCTCTTCAATGGTAATCTTCCTGGAAAATTTTTCCCTTACTTCTGGTTTCATTAAGTACCATATTATAAGCAGGTTGATTGCAATTTCAAACGCAACCAAGGGCTGAAGGAAGAAAAGAAATATGCCGTAAAGCACGTTGAATCCTGCTATGAGAACCGTAAGAATTCTCCCCCACTCTCTAAGTGTAAGAAGACCGTAACCTGCCATTAAGTAAACAGAACCCAAAAATACTGCCATGTACGATGCCACTTCGTAAATCCTTTCAAGATCCTCGTTGCTGAGTGGAATGTTTCCAAAAGATTGATTGATGAACTTTTCGTACTCTTCAACGAAAACTGGATAGGACTCCTCCTTTGTGGAAATGAGAAATACGCCTGTAATCAGGGAAAGAAATCCGGTAACAAGAAGGAAGATTGAGAGTACTGTTACACCAAGCGGACGCATGTAGCATTTAAAATGTAAAAATATATATCGTTTGTCCTTTTGCGAGACCAAAATTTTGATAAATCTTTGGTAGTACAATTATTTGCAGCCCCGTGGGGTAGTGGTCAATCCTGCCGGACTCTGGATCCGGCGACGCCGGTTCGAATCCGGCCGGGGCTACTTGTTTTTTGACAGGAGCCCGAATGCTGTCAGACTGTCTTTCCCTCAACATTTAAATACATTCCCAGCGGGATTGATTTCATGAGTGAAGTTCCGCTTCCTGAAGTCAATATTGGACTTGTTGGTCATGTTGATCACGGTAAAACCACTCTTGTAGCTGCTCTGAGTGGAGTTTGGACTGACAGGCATAGTGAGGAGCTGAAAAGAGGCATTTCAATTAAGCTCGGTTACGCTGATGCAACCTTCAGAAAGTGTCCTGAATGTGAACCTCCAGAAGCTTATACTGTTAATGAAATTTGCCCGATTCACGGCATTGAAACTGAAATTTTGAGAACTGTTAGCTTCGTTGACAGTCCCGGCCATGAAATGCTGATGGCCACAATGCTGAGCGGTGCTGCGATAATGGATGGGGCGGTGCTTGTTATTGCCGCAAATGAAAAATGCCCCCGTCCTCAAACGAAGGAACATCTGATGGCTTTGCAGATAATTGGAATAGATCGAATAGTCATCGCCCAGAACAAGATTGACATCGTTACCCCTGAAAGAATTCTGGAGAACTATCAGGAAATAAAGGAGTTCGTGAAGGGAACAGTTGCCGAAAATGCTCCGATAGTTCCCATTTCTGCACAGCAAAAGGTGAACATGGATGCTCTCATAGAAGCAATTGAGGAGACAATTCCCACACCTGAAAGAGACTTCGACTCGCCTCCGCTCATGCATGTGGCAAGAAGCTTTGATGTCAACAAGCCCGGAACTATCCCGGAAAAGCTCCTCGGTGGAGTGGTTGGTGGAAGTCTCTCCAGAGGTAGAATAAGGGTAGGGGATGAGATTGAAATAAGACCCGGAGTAAGGGATGAGAGGGGGAGCTGGAATCCACTTTTCACGGAAGTTCAGAGTATTATGGCTTCTGGAAGGTTTGTTGATGAAGCCACACCCGGAGGACTCGTTGGAATCGCAACGAAGCTTGATCCCGCACTAACAAAAAGCGACGCTCTTGTGGGAAATGTTGTAGGTTATCCAAATGAGCTACCGGACGTGCTGATGAACCTCACCATTGAAGTGAGCCTTCTTGAGAGAGTTGTCGGGCTTGATGAGGAGGTAGAGGTTGAGAAGATAAAGATGAATGAACCGCTTATGCTGGCGGTGGGTACAGCAATAACCCTTGGTGTGGTAACATCTTCGAGAGATGATGTGATAGAGGTGAATCTCAGGAGACCAGTTTGTGCGGAGAGAGGTTCCAGAGTTGCCATCAGCAGGAGAGTAGGAAGCAGATGGAGACTGATAGGAGCGGGAATAATAAAGTAAGGTGTGCGGTAATAGATACAAACGTTTTGATGTACATTTACCTCAACAAAGCTGATGTTATTGGACAGCTAAGAGAACTTGGCTTCAACAAATTCCTTATTACTGCTTCAGTAAAAAGAGAGCTTGAGAACCTTGAATCAAGCTTGAAGGGAAAGGAAAGGGCCGCAGCAAGGTTTGCTTTGAAACTCCTTGATAGCTTTGAGATTGTTGAAACTGAAAGTGAAGGCGACTCCTCGCTTCTTGAAGCTGCTCAAATGCTTGGATGCGTTCTAATCACGAACGATAAAAAATTGAAAAAGAGAGCAAAGCAAATGGGTATTCCTGTCGGATATCTTAGAGAAGATAAAAGAATTTTTGTGGATCTAATTTAATCTCCAAATGTTATAACTGGCGATGTGGCGATCCTTTTCGCCCCCATGCTCCTTACTGTTGGTTTCATGAACTTAACCTGACTTCTGTCAACGATTATGTGAACAGCTGCCCCTCCTTTGGCTAAGGGTGAGATTGTTGGGTCGAAGCCCTTTTCTGTCAGATAGGCTATTATCCTCTTAAGATCATTCTCATCAGGAACGTTGAAATAAAAGCTGACGAGATTTCTTGACTCGATAACTTCTTTAAGGTCGGTAACGAGGTTCTCCATGATTTGCTTTCTCTCCTCATCCTTGAGTGACTCTTTGTTGACAATAAAGACGGAGTGAACTTTATCCATGATCACATCAACAATCCTGCACATGTTCTCCTTCAGCGTCGTTCCGAACTCTGTAACCTCAATGATCAGATCAGCCTCGGGCATTGGAGGTAGCAGGGAGGCCTCGGTCTTTCCAATGGGGTCAAAGACTACTGCATTCAGGCCGTGTTTTTCAGCATACTTCTTTGCTATTTCTGGAAACTCCGAGGCTATAAAGACTTGCTTTTCCCCTACTTTCTCTTTGAAGTCCTCTATTGTGTAAACATCCGGGTAAATCTCTTCTGAAATTGCCACAACAAGTTTTGTTGGCCTCAGTGGCAGTTCTTCCAGCACTCCAACATTTTTCAAATTGGACTTCAGCATCCAGTTCTGGAGAATGTCCTCTCCTGTTATTCCCCCATCTCCCTTCCCCATTTCTATGTAGAAGGGCATTATCTGCGGTCTGACCTGCTTAAAAATGAGCCTGGGG
>CAZZLE010000116.1:0-5113 GCA_964654595.1 uncultured archaeon
CAGCCGTGAAAGGTAAATCGAAGTCCCAGCAATTCTTTATATTACGAAAAGAAATGCGGGGGGAGGGATTCGAACCATCGAACCACTTCGGGACTGGAGCATAAATCAAGCGCCATTCGCCGCTCGCCACCCCCTGTGCCCTTGTAAGCTCGTAAGATAAAAATGAATTGCCACACAACTCCCAACCCCAAAAGTCCACACCCCTCACGGGGGCGTTGCCGAGTGGCCAAAGGCGCTGGATTTGGGGTCCAGTCCCGAAGGGGTTCGAGGGTTCGAATCCCTCCCCCCGCATTTCTTTTCGTAATATAAAGAATTGCTGGGACTTCGATTTACCTTTCACGGCTGAACAATCGACATGCAAGAATAATGAAAACGAATAATGTAAATATCAGGAACATCAAGTTCATGCATGTGGCTCAGAATTTCAACACTCCCTGACAGAGAAATGGCCATGGATCTTGCATCAAAATTGAGAAATTCGGGGGCGAGAGTTGAAATAAGGGAGGTAGTTGAGTGGGATCTTGAGGAGAGATACTTTTTGAAGGGGAAGCTGAGCGAACTTGAAGAGTATGAGGAAGCTCAGGAATGGAAAAATTACTCGGATATCATCCGAAAAATACTTAAAGGTAAAATGGAAGTTTCGGAATTTGAGAGAGAATTTCTGAAAAGAGCTTATCCTGAAAATTATGAGAAGATCAGGAAGCTGCAGAATGAAATCTCAGATGAGGAGTTTCTTGATGCCATGGAAGCCGGATTGAGGATGACCCTTCTAATGTCTTCTGTTTACTCATTTTTGAAGGCAAACGGAATTTATGTTGGGGAGGACTACATAGAAGGGGAGCTACCAGAAGACCCGACCGTAATAATAGAGCTTGAAGAAGAGGTGGAGGGCTGTGAAAAAGGGTACTTCCTGCAGCTTACTCCCGCATGGGATGTGAATGTGGATGTTTTGAGCATCCTTACCAAAAACATCAGGGTGGATGGGATTGATGGAGTGGTAATTGATGCTGCCGCAAGGATTGTTATGAACATTATATCGGGGATAGAGGAAACCAGCGACATTGAGGACCTGAAGAATTACGCTTCAGGCGTCATTGAGGATGCTCAGAATCTTGAAGGTGAACTTTACGTTGATGCGGAGGAAGTTTACGAGACTATTCTGAAGGGACTCGAGAAGGCAGGAATAGTTAGAATTTCAGGGAGGAAGGTGAAGCTGAGAAAATGATTTCTATCTGCCTCGTAAACACATACGACAAACTTAAAAAGCATGAGATCCATTTAAGGAGCATTGCAAGAGCTGCACCTCTCTGCTATGCATTTAACTTTCATCTTGCACTGCTTGATTTTCCATTCTGGAAAAATGAGAGAGAGCTTGCCGAGGAGGTTGCAGATTACACCACCATAGGAGATGATGGGAGGTATTTGCTTAAACTCGCTGAATCCGGGAAACTGCACCTGATAGACAGGATTCCTGCACATTTTGGGGAAATTGTTGCAACCACTTCAAAACCCGAACCTTCCAAATCCATAACTCCAGAAGTCCTGAGCTCATTCAAATCAGCAACTTTTTTAATAGGTCTCGGTAGAAGGGGATTGCCACGGGAAATGTTAAGTTATGCTAAATACCATCTTGACGTAACTCGCAGGGGAATAAGTCTGGAAACCTGCACCGCCATAGGGGCGATTGCCATGCTGCTTGCAGTGAAGGTGGTGGGAGAATGGAGGAAATAAGATTTTGCCCGTATCACGGATTTTACAGAGGGGAAAGATGTAAATGCGGTGCCGAAGGAGAGCTAATTCTGCCAAAAGAAAAAGTGGAGAAACTTGGAAAATTTATTTCTGGAATTTTAAGACACTTTCCTGACAAATTTGGTCTTAACATGGATGAGAATGGCTGGGTAAATCTCGAATCTCTGGCAAGAGTTGTTAGGAAAAAATACAGGTGGGCAAACGTCTGGCTGATAAAGGCACTGGTTTACAGCGACGAAAAGCAAAGATACGAGCTGAAAGATGACATGATAAGGGCTCGATACGGGCACAGTATTGATGTCAAGCTCAATGATCTTCCGCAGGCTGAAGAAGATGTGCTGTACTATGGCACCAGTGAGGAGGAAGCCCACAGAATGCTGGAAATCGGTATAAAACCTGTAAACCAGAGATACGTCCATCTTTCAACAACAATTGAGAAAAGCAGAGAGGTGGCAAGCATAAGGACGGATACGCCAATTGTTCTGGAGATAGATGCCAGAAAAGCGAGGGAAGACGGGATAAGGATTGTAAAAGCCAACGATCAGATTGCACTTGCGGAAGAAATACCAGCAAAATATATAAAAAGGCAGATAATATTTAATAACTATTCCTCGTCATAGTAGTATTCTTCCTCCTCTTCAAACTCATCGTAGTCTTCAAACTCCTCCTCTTCCTCCACGCTTTCAAGTTCATCAAGGTCGAATTCCTCATTTGTATCGAGTAAGAGCAATTTTCCCTCCTGGTAAACCATAACCGAGTTGCAGAGGGAGCACTGAATCTCAACTCCTTCGTACAGGTCGGTGATTTCGATTTCTTCACCACACGACGGGCATCTAATAATCTTGACCGCCATACTTTGGGTGAAACTTTCTCAGATTTAAAGTTTGTGTTTGAGTGAATATGAGACTAACATAATAACTTCGGCTGATAAAACACAAAGTTTGTAAAAGCGGACCCGGCGGGATTCGAACCCGCGACCTTGGGCTTAGGAGGCCCACGCCCTGTCCTGCTAGGCTACGGGTCCTTTGTTCAAGCACAATTGCTGGTGTTATAAATCTTGCTCTCTAAAATGCACCCGCAAAAAAGCCAGTCAGGCCAAAAACCATTGCCAGCAAGGTGGTTTTTCTGTATAATCTTATTGACTCCCTCCTGTAATCCCTCAGCAACCTTAAAGATACGTAAATCAGCAAAATGTCTGTTATTGCTACAGGAACCGCATACTTTGGATCAAACATAAATTCCGGAAGATAGAAAAAGGGGATGGGGCTGATTGAGACTGCAAAGATGTAGAATATGACCGCAATTACTGCTGCCCTTCCTTCGCCCATTGTTCTTGCTATGGACTTTACATCCCTGATTGCGTCACCCTCCACATCTTCGATCCCCTTCATTATCTCTCTGCCAACTCCAGTCAGAAATGCCATTGAAGCCAGTAGCAGTGACTTCTCCGTTATCCAGCCTGATGAGATTATGCTTCCGAAAAGGAAAGGTGCCGCCATTGTGAATGCTATGTAAACATTTCCCGCAAATCCAAGTTCCTTCAGTTTAAGGTTGTAGAAGCATGCTGCCACTGAAACCGCAAAAGCGAATAAAAAGGCTGAAGGTGATATAAGGTACGATGCAGCAAAACCGGGTGGCATCAGTGCTACTGCAAAGATCATTGCAGTGTTTCTGCCAACATCTCCCCTGACTAAGGGTCTGTCAGTTCTCGCATTGGCTAAATCAACTTCATAATCTATATAGTCATTCATTGCAAATGTTGATGCCTGAAGGAAAACAGCCGTAAAATAGCCAAGCAAAACCTTCCACAAATCCGGGAAAAAAGGGTCGGAAACGTAGATTCCAATAACGACTCCAAATCCATACATCAGTCCGTGCTCCAGCCTCAAAAGATCCAGAATGCCTCTAAGGTAGCGTCTGGAGGTAGGCATCGATACCTTTCTCGTATATCACATTTCCAACTATTATTGTATCTGCATACCTCAGCATCTCCTTTGCCCTCTCTCTGCTGTCAATTCCCCCTCCGTAGAATAACCTGGCCTTTTTGAGTGTCTTCTTTACTTCTGCAACAAGCTCAGCATCCCCATACGTTCCGCTGTATTCTATGTAGATGATTGGAAGACCGAACATTTTCTCCCCCACCACAGCATAACTCGCAGCAAGCTTTCTGTCTATGTTGCATAATGCTTTGGTAACTCTCGCAACGGCCGAGTTTGGGTTGAGAACGATGTATCCCTCAAGCTGAATAAATCCTGATTCAATCATTTCAGCAAATTTTGGCAGATTTTCGTATTGCATCCTGATCCACTGTGCGTGCTTTCCTGTAATCCACTCCCCCTCAGCAGAGTTGAGAACTGTGGGGATGAAGAGGTAATCCACATCATAAACAACATTCGAGGGGTCGGAGGGTTCGACCACCACTGGAAGGCTGTAATCGGATATTTTCTCAATCAGCATTCTTGACTTCTCGCAAGTCACATTCTGAGTCCCTGAAATCATCACGGCATCTGTTCCGCTTTCCGCTACTGCTTTTATGATTTCATCGGAGTTCTCTCTGTCGGGGTCGAGCTTGGTTACGTGCCTCCACTTTCTCCAATCCATTGAGTTCACTCCTGTGGCCGGTTATAAACTTTTAGGTTTAAAACCTGAGCCTTGGATCCTTTTTTGCCGCATCCTTAACACAGAAGAATTCCTTACCTATCTTCCTCAGATACCTGCATTTTTTGCCGGTATATCCGACAATGCAGAGCTCACAATCCTCTTTATACACCCGCCTGAATCCCAGCTTCTCGGCCATTAATCTTATGTCCATTACTGAACTATCCAACCCTCACCTTAAAACTCTTGCGAGAAATTCACCGATTTCACCCCTCGAAGGAAAGTTTCTTGCCCCCACCCTTTCAACGTTGTAAGCTCCGCAGAAGTTTCCCAGTTTAAGGCAGACCTCGATGGGGTAGTTGTTCATGAATCCGAAGATGAAGCCTGCTGCAAACGCATCACCCGCACCTGTTGTGTCAACAACCCTTGCCGGGAAAGCTGGAGACTGAAAACTGCCATTTTTTGTGTAACAGGCACTTCCGAGCCTTCCCTGAGTAACAATTAAGTAATCCACATACTTCAGAAAATCTGCCGTTTCAACTCTCAGGATGCTGAACTCCTCGGCAGACATTATGACCATGTCAACATGGCGAAGAATTTGCTTGAGTTTCTCAAATCCCAGATTCGAGTATGGAAATCCGGGATTGAGTATTACAAACCCTCCAAAATTCTCTGCTTCATTAATCTGGACTTCGAAGCTTTTTTCTGATGGGAAAGGGTCCAGGTAAAGGTAGTCTCCTCCCTTCACTCTAACAAATGGTTTTCC
>CAZZLE010000117.1:0-14398 GCA_964654595.1 uncultured archaeon
AAGGAAGGTAAACAACCTCCAGAATCTCAGTTACGAGGATAAGCTCTGCATAGCCGGAGAAGACCCCTATGATCCGGGCGGGTATTTTATAATCAACGGAACAGAAAGAGCTCTCGTCACACTGGAAGATCTGTCACCAAACAAGATTCTTCTTGAAAGGGAGGAGAAGTATGGAGAAATGGTTGAACTGGCCAAATGCTTCTCTCAGAAAGCAGGCTACAGAGCTCTTATTGTTGTTGAAAGGGGGAGAAACAACATCCTTGAAGTCACCTTCCCCCAGCTTCCCAAGCCAATCAAGTTTGTAACGCTGATGAGAGCCCTTGGCGTTGAAACTGATCAGGAAATCGTTGAAATGGTGAGCACCAATCCTGAAATAATGAAATATATGCTTCAGAACATCGAGGATGCGGAAGTGGGAAGCCAGGAGGAGGCCATAGAATACATTGGAAAGAGGGTGGCCCCCGGACAGAGCAGAGAGTACAGATATCAGAGAGCAGAACAAGTTCTTGACCAGTACTTCCTGCCCCATCTCGGAACGGATAAAGAAGCAAGGAGAGCAAAGGCTTTCTTCCTTGCAAGAATGGCTGAGGCTGTTTTTGAGCTCTATCTGGGTTACAAGAGGGAGGATGACAAAGATCATTATGCAAACAAAAGGTTGAAACTCGCTGGAGACCTTATGGAGGAGATATTCAGAGTTGCATTTCTGAGGTTGATCAAGGATGTTAAATACCAGCTTGAAAGGGCGAAAATCAGGGGAAGACCGCTGAAGATGTCAACAGCCGTCAGGAGTGATGTTTTAACTGACAGACTCATGCATCCGATGGCAACGGGAAACTGGGTTGGTGGAAGGACCGGTGTTTCGCAGCTGATTGACAGGCACAACTACATCTCTCTGCTCTCACATCTCAGAAGAGTTGTCTCACCGCTTTCAAGATCTCAGCCCCACTTCGAGGCAAGAGACCTGCATCCAACGCAGTGGGGCAGGATATGTCCGAGTGAAACTCCTGAAGGGCCGAACTGCGGTCTTGTTAAGAACTTTGCCGAATATGCTGAGGTTAGCGTGGGAACTGATGAGAACGAGATAAGGAAGATCGTTTTCAAGCTCGGTGTTGAGCCGATAAGGGGTGGGTAAATGAGGAAGTGCAGAATTTACATTAACGGTGCACTTGTAGGATTTCACGATAATGGAGAGGAGCTTGCAAACAAGATCCGTGAGATGAGGAGAAAGGGTAAAATCTCAAATCAGGTTAACGTCGCTTACTATCCTGACTCAAACGAGGTGAGAATAAACACCGATGCCGGGAGAGCAAGAAGACCTCTGATTGTTGTAAAAGATGGAAAGCCACTTGTAACGCCTGAACATATTGAAAAAATCAGGAATGGGGAAATGACAGTAGATGACTTGGTCAAGCAGGGGTTGATCGAGTATCTTGATGCTGAGGAAGAGGAGAATGCCTACGTGGCAGTTTATGAGCATGAGCTAACACCAGAACACACTCATCTGGAGCTTGACCCATCTCTCATCGTTGGAATCTGTACAGGCAGCATTCCTTATGCTGAACACAATGCCTCTCCAAGAAACACAATGGGTGCGGCAATGATAAAGCAAAGCCTTGGCATTCCTTACTCCAACCTTGCCTGGAGGGCTGATACAAGGGGACATCTGTTGCAGCATCCTCAGGTTCCGATTGTTACAACTGATACGCAGATTGAAATAAAATTCGATGAAAGGCCAGCAGGCCAGAATTTTGTTGTTGCGGTGCTTAGCTATGAGGGGTACAACATTGAGGATGCCCTGATTCTGAACAAGGGTAGTGTTGACAGAGGTCTCGGCAGGAGCTTTTTCTACAGAACCTACGAGTCTGAGGAAATGAGGTATCCCGGAGGTCAGGAAGACAAGTTCGAAATACCTGGAGCAGACATTTCTGGCTTCCGCGGGGCTGAGGCTTATGCACACCTTGATGAAGATGGACTCGTCTTCCCCGAAACGGAGGTTGGACCTGATGAGGTGCTCATAGGCAGAACATCACCACCCAGATTTCTTGAGGAACCAACCGAACTTGGAGTGTCTCCGCAGAAAAGAAGGGAAACTTCCGTAACTATGAGGAGTAACGAAAAAGGTATTGTTGATGCTGTTTTCCTCATGCAGTCTGAAGGTGGGTCTAAGCTTGCGAAGATCAGGGTTAGAGATCTGAGAATTCCGGAATTAGGCGATAAGTTTGCATCAAGACACGGGCAGAAAGGAGTGGTAGGTCTGATTGTTCCGGAAGAGGACATGCCATTTACAGAATCAGGAATTGTTCCAGATTTGATAATAAACCCCCACGCCATCCCTTCAAGAATGACTGTTGGGCATGTCCTTGAGATGATAGGAGGTAAAGTGGGCTGTCTTGAAGGAAGAAGGGTCGATAGTACGATCTTCCACGGTGAGAAGGAAGAGGATTTAAGGGAGACACTTAAAAAATATGGATTCAGCCACACAGGTAAAGAAGTTATGTATGACGGGATTACTGGAAAAAGATACAGTGTGGATATCTTTGTGGGGGTAATCTACTACCAGAAACTTTACCACATGGTTTCAAGCAAGATCCATGCAAGGAGTCGCGGCCCGGTTCAGGTACTTACCAGACAGCCAACGGAGGGAAGAGCAAGAAAAGGCGGTCTAAGATTTGGAGAAATGGAGAGAGACGTTCTTATCGGTCACGGAGCCGCTTTGCTGCTTAAAGATAGATTACTGGAAGAGTCGGACAAAGTTGAGGTCTGGGTATGTGGAACCTGCGGACATTTGGCAACCTTTGACTACAGAAGAAATACCGCTTACTGCCATGTCTGCGATGATGAGAGCAACATACACAGAGTGGAGATGAGTTATGCTTTCAAGCTTCTTCTGGATGAGTTAAAATCCATGATGATTGCTCCGAGAATAATTCTCGGAGATAAGGCGTGAGGTGAAAAAATGGTTCCGAAAAGCATTTCCGCAATCAAGTTTGAAGTTCTTTCCCCGCAGGAGATAAGGAAGATGAGTGTAGTGAAGATCATCACCCCTGAAACGTATGATGACGACGGCTTCCCGATAGATGGAGGATTGATGGACACAAGACTTGGAGTAATAGATCCAGGTTTGAGATGCAAGACCTGCGGTGGTAAGGCTGGAGAGTGTCCGGGACATTTCGGCCATATTGAGCTTGCGGCACCCGTCATACACGTTGGATATGCGAAGATGATTGCAAGACTGCTGAATGGAACATGCATGGAATGCGGGAGAATTTTGCTAAAAGACGAGAGAAGGGATAAGTTTATAGACGAAATTGAAAGGCGGATAAACCTCAATCAGAGCTACGAAGATGTTGTTAAAGAGGTTTTCAGGCTAACAAAAGCAGCAAAGAAATGCCCTCACTGTGGTGCGGAGCAGGTGGAAGTCAAATTTGAAAAACCCACGTTTTTTTACCTTGGAGAGCACAGGTTAACACCAAAGGACGTCAGGGAATGGCTTGAGAAGATTCCCGATGATGATTTGCCAGCATTTGGTATCAATCCAAAAGCAACTCGCCCTGAATGGTTTGTTCTCACAGTTCTCCCCGTTCCTCCGGTTACAGTGAGACCATCAATCATTCTTGAGACCGGGCAGAGAAGTGAAGATGATCTGACACACAAGCTTGTTGACATAATCAGAATTAATCAGAGGTTCATGGAGAACAAAGAAGCCGGTGCACCGCAGCAGATACTTGAAGATCTCTGGGAGCTTCTGCAGTATCACGTTACAACCTACCTTGACAATGAAGTTAGCGGCATTCCCCCGGCAAGACACCGCAGCGGAAGGCCACTGAAAACCTTAGCCCAGCGTTTGAAGGGAAAGGAGGGAAGATTCAGAGGTTCGCTTTCAGGAAAACGTGTTAACTTCTCGGCAAGAACCGTAATCAGTCCGGATCCATGTCTCAGCATTAATGAGGTTGGCGTGCCAAAGGAAATTGCTCAGGAGCTTACCGTTCCGATTTTCGTCACCCCTCAAAACATCGAGATTGCGAGGGAGTTTGTGCTCAGAAGCGAGCATCCGAAAGCAAACTACGTAGTCAGACCAGATGGCAGGAGAATCAGGGTTATCGAGTACAACAAAGAGGAACTTGCTGAAAAACTTGAGCCGGGATGGATTGTCGAGAGACAGCTGATGGATGGAGACATCGTTCTTTTCAACAGGCAACCCTCCCTGCACAGAATGAGTATCATGGCCCACTACGTCAGAGTCCTGCCTTACAAGACCTTCAGGCTGAACCCGGCGGTTTGCCCACCATACAACGCTGACTTCGATGGTGATGAGATGAATCTGCACGTCCCTCAGAGCCTTGAGGCGCAGGCAGAGGCAAAGATTCTGATGGCAGTGCAGGAACACATTCTTTCTCCAAGATTTGGAGGGCCGATCATAGGGGGTATTCACGACCACATCAGCGGTCTCTATCTGCTCACGAGAGGTGAGAGGAAGTTCACGAGAGAGGAAGCTATGGAGTTTTTGAGAAGTCTGGACATTTCTGAAATCCCCGTTAAAGATGAATACACTGGAAAGGAAATTTTCAGCTTCATTCTTCCGGATATAACACTTGAATTCAAGGCTGAAATCTGTCAGGGATGTGAGGAGTGCAAAGGAGCAAACTGCGAGTATGATGCCTATGTTATCATAGAAAAGGGGAAGTTGCTGAAGGGCACGATTGATGAGAGGGCTGTTGGAGCGTTTAAAGGGATAATAATAGATGAAATAGCAAGGAAATACGGGAAAGAGAGAACAAAAAAGTTCATTGATGACATGACCCAGCTTGCAATCAGAGTAATAAGCAGGCTCGGTTTCACTGTTGGAATTGATGATGAAGATATTCCGTCTGAGGCTGTGGAACAGATTGAGGAGGTGCTTAGGGAAGCTGAAAATGAAGTCAACAGGCTGATAGAAGCATACAGAAGGGGAGATTTAGAGCCAATGCCAGGTAGAAGTATTGAAGAAACACTCGAAATGAGGATAATGCAGGTCCTCGGCAGAGCAAGAGACAGGGCAGGAAAGATTGCTCAGAGGCATCTCGGTATGGAGAACGCTGCAGTCATAATGGCAGTGAGCGGAGCGAGAGGTTCGATGCTCAATCTAACTCAGATGGCTGCCTGCATAGGTCAGCAGTCTGTCAGAGGTGAGAGGATAAGCAGAGGTTACACGTACACCAACAGAACTCTGAGTCACTTCAAGCCGGGTGATCTTGGAGCTGAGGCGAGAGGATTTGTTAAAAGCAGCTACAAGAAAGGACTTTCACCGGTTGAGTTCTTTTTCCATGCAGCTGGTGGCAGGGAAGGTCTGGTTGACACCGCGGTAAGAACATCTCAGTCAGGATACCTCCAGAGGAGAATGATAAATGCTCTGCAGGATCTTAAAATTGAGTATGATGGGACGGTGAGAGAGCAGACATCAGGAGCATTAGTGCAGTTCAGGTATGGTGAGGATGGAGTTGACCCGATGAGAAGCTTCAGAGGCAAACCTGTAGATGTTAGGAGAATTATAAGAGAAATTATAGGAGAAGTGAAAAATGTGTAAGGGTGGTGGAAAATGAGTGGTGTAAATTATGATTCATTGCTGAATGAATATCCATTTCCTCCTGCTGTTAAAGAGGAGATAAAGAAAGAACTTGAAAGGCACGAGTTGAAAAAAACCGAGGCAAAAAAAGTTATTGAGAAATGCTTTCAGGTTTATCTCGCAAACCTTATGGAGCCCGGTGAAGCTGCAGGAATCGTCGCAGCCCAGTCAATAGGTGAGCCAGGCACTCAGATGACGATGAGGACATTCCACTATGCAGGTGTTGCTGAGATAAACGTCACTCTCGGCCTTCCAAGACTTATAGAAATTCTTGACGTCAGAAAGAACCCATCAACACCCATGATGACTATAAGACTCCTTCCTGAATATGCAAAAGACAGAGAAAAGGCCAGAGAGGTTGCTAACAGGATTGAAGCCACCTACGTCAAGGATGTTGCTGATATAGAGGTGGACATAAGGAGGTTCACAATAACAGTCAAACCGGACAAAAAGGCTTTGGATAGGAAGGGGATAACGGTTGAGGATTTGAAGAAGAGGATAGAGAAATCTCTTAAGGCGGATCTGGAAGAGACCGAGCAGGGTCTTGTAATTCAGATTACAGAGCCGTCATACAAAACTCTCATGGCTACATTCGACAAACTCAGGGATACGGTCATAATGGGGATCAAGGAGATCAGGCGAGTGATTATAAGGAAAGAGGACGATGAATATGTGTTATATACAGAGGGCTCCAATTTGAAGAAAATAATGAAGGTCAAGGGAGTGGACTTTACGAGAACAACCACAAATAACATATACGAAATATATGAGGTGCTCGGAATAGAGGCTGCAAGAAATGCAATAATAAAGGAGGCCCTGGAAACCCTTGAAGAGCAGGGCCTTGAGGTTGATGTGAGGCACATAATGCTGGTGGCAGATGTTATGACCGCAGATGGAGAATTAAGGCAGATTGGAAGGCACGGTGTTGCAGGAGAGAAGCAGAGTATTTTGGCAAGGGCTGCCTTTGAAATGACTGTAAACAACCTCCTTGATGCTGCCATTAGGGGAGAGGAGGACCATTTGAGAGGTATAACTGAAAATATAATTGTTGGGCAGCCCATAAAGCTTGGAACTGGAGATGTAGAACTTGTATGGGGGGTAAGAAATGACAGAAGTTGAGTCAATAATAAAGACCGTGTTGAAAACCGGAAAGTACAGGCTTGGTAGTAAGAGCACTCTGAAATCATTGCAGAGAGGGGAAGCAAAGGCCGTAATTGTGGCATCAAACTGTCCAGAAAACGTGCTTGAGAAGATAAAGAGCTATGACGTCAAGATACTGGTATACAGCGGAACAAACATGGAGCTTGGAGCACTCTGCGGAAAGCCGTTCAGCGTCGCTGCAATGGCTGTAACAGAAGACATCTGATCCTCTGGGGGTTCGGCATGGGAGTTAAACTCTCAGCGGAGGGTATCAGATACTTAACTCTTTTTGAAAATCTCACAGGTGCGAGCGTGAAAGACTGTCTGGTCTATGAAGACAAGGTGGTTTTTGTTGTAAGAAGAGGTCACATGGGTGTTGCTATAGGTAAGGGTGGAATTAACGTTGAAAGGGCGAAGGAGCTCATAGGGAAGCGAATTGAAATCATCGAGCATTCAGAAGACCCGGCGGAGTTTATTGCCAATATTTTTAAACCCATTAAGGTCAATGTCAAAGTAATGGAGAAAGAGGGAGGAAAAATAGCGGTAGTTAGTGTGAGTCCGGATTTAAAAGGAATAGTGATTGGAAAAGGTGGTAAAAACATTAATAAAGCCAAAGAGCTGGCTAAGAGGCATCACGATATTGAAGATGTAATAGTAAGGTGATAGGTATGGGAAGAGGATTATTTGCCGCAAGAAAACTCATGGAAAACAGGAAGAAGTTCAGGTGGAGTGACAGGAGATTTGTCAGGAGAACCCTTGGTCTTGCTGTAAAAGCTGATCCGCTTGAAGGAGCACCGATGGCAAGAGGGATAGTGCTGGAGAAGATCGGAATTGAGGCGAGACAGCCAAATTCTGCAATTAGAAAGGCCGTAAGGGTTCAGCTGATTAAGAATGGCAGGCAGATTACAGCCTTCTGTCCGGGCGATGGAGCAATAAACTTCATTGATGAACATGATGAAGTGATTGTCGAGAAAATTGGAGGAAGAATGGGGAGAAGTATGGGAGATATCCCGGGAGTTAGATACAAGGTTGTTAAGGTAAACAACACCAGCCTGAAAGAACTTGTAAGGGGCAGAAAGGAGAAGAGATTGAGGTGAAGATATGAAATACGGCTTTACAAAGGAAGAACTGCTGGTTTTTGGCAAATACGATCCGGAGGTTCAAATCAATGACCCGGCACTGGAGAGTTACATATGCCTTGAGCCGAAGTATGTCCCCCACAATCACGGAAGGCATGCAAACACTCCATTTGCAAAACAGAAGGTTTTCATTGTCGAAAGATTGATTAACAAGGTAATGAGGAAGGGACACAACACGGGAAAGAAGATTCTGGCATACAATATCGTTAAAGAGGCTTTTGAAATTATTGAGAAAAAGACAAAGAAGAATCCCGTTCAAGTTCTTGTTGATGCGATAATCAATGCGGGGCCAAGGGAGGAGGTTGTAAGGCTCAAATACGGTGGTATAGCCGTTCCAAAAGCTGTTGATACCTCAAGCTCAAGGAGAGTTGATGTTGCTCTGAGAAACATTGCTGAGGGGGCAAGAAGGGCTGCGTTTAAATCTAAGAGAAGCATAGCTCAGTGTCTGGCAGATGAAATAATTGCTGCTGCAAACAACGACAGCAAGAGCTATGCTATTGCGAAGAAGGAGGAAGTTGAGAGAGTAGCCAAATCAGCGAGGTGATCTCTGTGAGAGCAAAAAAGATTGATAAGATCAAAGAGTTAATGTGGAAGCCGGAGTTTATAAGGAACATAGGAATTGTTGCCCACATCGACCACGGTAAAACGACATTGAGTGACAACCTGCTCGCCGGGGCAGGAATGATCAGTGAGGAACTTGCAGGACAGCAGCTTTATCTTGATTTCGACGAGCAGGAGCAGGAGAGGGGAATTACAATCAACGCAGCAAACGTTTCGATGGTTCACGAATATGAGGGGAATGACTACCTCATCAACCTGATTGATACTCCGGGACATGTGGACTTTGGAGGAGACGTTACAAGGGCGATGAGAGCTGTTGATGGAGTCATTGTGGTTGTTGATGCTGTGGAAGGAGTGATGCCCCAGACCGAGACTGTACTCAGGCAGGCATTGAAAGAAAACGTTAAACCTGTTTTATTCGTCAACAAGGTTGACAGACTTATAAAGGAGCTTGAACTCACACCGCAGCAGATGCAGGAGAGATTGATAAAGGTAATCACTGAGGTTAACAAGCTCATCAAGGCAATGAAACCGGAAAAATATTCAGATTGGAAAATTGATGTCGCCAGTGGAAGCGCGGCTTTTGGTTCTGCACTTTACAACTGGGCCTTAAGTGTACCGTCTCAGAAGAAGACAGGAATAGGTTTCAAGGAGGTTTACGAGTACATCAGGGAAGGTAAGATTAAGGAACTGGCAAAGAAGAGTCCTCTGTATCAGGTTGTTTTGGACATGGTTATAAGACATCTGCCATCCCCAATACAGGCTCAGAAGGAGAGAATATCTGTAATCTGGAGGGGGGATGTAAACAGCGATGTAGGAAGGGCAATGGTAAACTGCGACCCGAAAGGGCCGGTGGCGCTGATGGTAACCAAGATCGTTGTTGAGCCTCAGGCGGGTGAGGTTGCAGTTGGAAGGCTTTTCAGCGGAACAATAAGGCCGGGTATGGAGCTGTACCTGGTGGACAGAAGATCAAAGAACAGAATACAGACCGTTGGTCTCTACATGGGCCCAAGAAGAATTGAGGTCGATGAAATACCTGCTGGGAACATTGTTGCGGTAATCGGGCTTAAGGATGCTGTTGCCGGTTCAACATGCACAACGCTTGAGAATCTGACACCATTCGAGAGCATAAAGCACTACAGCGAGCCTGTGGTAACGATGGCAATCGAGGCCAAAAACCCGAGAGATCTGCCGAAACTAATTGAAGTGCTTAGGAAACTTGCAAAAGAGGATCCAACACTTCATGTAACCCTGAATGAGGAGACCGGAGAACACCTAATAAGCGGAATGGGGGAGCTGCATCTTGAGGTCAAGGTTGAGAAGATAAGAAGAGACTACAAGCTCGAGGTAATCACCTCTCCGCCAATTGTTGTGTTCAGAGAAACCGTTACCGCTACCTCACCTGTTGTTGAGGGCAAGTCGCCAAACAAGCACAACAGATTTTACATTGTCGTTGAACCTCTGCCTGAAAAGGTAATCCAGCTGTTCAAAGAAGGCGTAGTTGACATGAAGATGGACAAGAAGGAGAGGAGAAGAATTCTCCAGGAAGCGGGGCTTACGGGTGAAGAAGCTGCCGGAGTTGAGGAGTACTATGAAGGTAACGTTTTCTGTGATGTCACAAAGGGTATTCAGTATCTCAACGAGACGATGGAACTCATCCTTGAGGGATTCAGAGAGGCGATGAGGGCGGGACCTATTGCAAGGGAGCCTTGCATGGGCTTAAAGGTAAAGCTCGTTGACTGCAAGCTGCACGAAGATGCCGTGCATAGAGGTCCGGCGCAGGTTATTCCTGCAGTGAGATCGGCAATATTTGCGGCAATACTTCAGGCAAAGCCAGCATTGCTTGAACCGTACCAGAAAATATTCATCACAGTTCCTCAGGACATGATGGGTGCTGTAACGAGGGAAATTCAGGGCAGGAGAGGGCAGATACTTGAAATGAGAACTGAAGGAGATACGGTAACTGTAGTTGCAAAAGCCCCTGTTAAAGAGATGTTTGGATTTGCTGGTGCAATAAGAGGTGCAACCTCTGGAAAAGCTATCTGGAGTACCGAACATGCAGGATTTGAACTCGTTCCGCAGAACCTTTTCCAGGATTTTGTAATGGAAGTTAGGAAGAGGAAAGGACTGAAACTTGAAATGCCAAAACCCGAGGACTTTGTCGGGTTCTAATTTTTATTTTAACATGCAGGAACTTGAGCCTGTTGACAGATTTACCTTCGCATGTTATCCTGGCATAAAGTGCTTTAACGAGTGCTGCAAGAATCTAAGCCTTGCCCTGACTCCTTACGATGTTCTGAGAATGGCAAGAGGATTGAAGATTACGACAAAGGAGTTTCTGGAAAGATACACCTCAGCACATGTAGGTTTTGCTACCGGTCTGCCGGTGGTTGTGCTGAAGATGGTGGATGAAAAGTGCCCTTTTGTAACTGAAAACGGTTGCAGCACCTATGCCTTTCGTCCCACGTCCTGCAGACTCTATCCGCTCGCAAGGGTGAGAATCGGAGAAGAGGTGCATTACTATTTGCTCAGAGAAGAATTCTGTCTTGGACATGAAGAGGAGAGGGTTTGGAGTCCCGAAAGGTGGGTTGAGGATCAGAAGGCTACGGAGTACAATGCCATGAATGACCTCTTTTTTGAGCTAATTTCGGCAAAAAAGCGCTCGGGAAAGATGCTGAAAGAGGATGAAATTGAAAAAATTTACAGGTATTGCTTCGATACCGACAGCTTCAAACTTGAAGCTGGAATTGAGAATGACATTGATGCTCTGAGAGAGGGGATAAGGAAATCAGTAGAAATCGTTTCCTCACTTTAAAAAAAGTTAAATACTTTTCTTCTTTACCGCCCTTATGAAACTGCTGGCAATAAACGGTAGCCCCAATAAGAGAAACACGCTTTTTCTGCTTGAAGTGATTGCGGAAGAGGTTAAGAAACTTGGCCATGAGGCAGAAATAATCCACCTGAAAGATTACGAGATTGGAGAATGCAAGGGTTGTGACGCTTGCCTCAAGGGAGAGTGTAGTCAGAAAGATGATATCTACAAGGTTCTTGAAAAAATGCAGAGTGCAGATGCCATTGTCATAGGCGCCCCGACTTATTTTGGAAATGTTCCGGGAATTGTGAAAAATCTGATCGATAGAAGCAGAATGGCAAGGATGGGAAATTACAGGCTGAAAAACAAAGTTTTTGCACCCGTAATAACCTCGGGTCTCAGGCATGGAGGGGCTGAGTATGCAGCAATGAGCCTGATAATCTACGCACTTGGCCAGGCCATGCTCCCGGTGTCAATAGTGGAGAACCCCATTACCACCGGAAGTTTTCCGGTAGGTGTTATTCAGGGAGATGCAGGATGGAGAAGTGTAAAAAAGGATGAAATCGCTATTAACTCTGCAAAGGCCCTTGCAAAAAGGATTGTAGAGGTTGCTGAAGCCACAAAGAGTTTGAGAGGTTGAATTGTTAGTCTGAATCTTAAAAACCCTTTCAGTGAAAAAAGAGACAAAATCAAACCGAAGTTCAGAAAAGCTCAACTACCTCAGATAAGTTTTTATATACTCCAAATCTAATTTTTGCAGGTGCAGGGAATGGTCAAAATCATGGTTGTGGATGATGAGATTGCCATGAGAGAAATCCTCAAAATAATGCTTAAAGATTACAGGGTGATTGAAGCCTCAAATGGGAGAGAAGCTGTTGAACTTTACAAGAATGAGAAACCAGACATAGTTCTGATGGATATAATGATGCCGCTGATGAATGGAATAGAAGCAACATCTGAAATAAAGAAAATTGATCCAAATGCAAAGATAGTTGCGATTACGGCTTATGCAAGTTCTAAGGGAGAAAAGGTCATGAATGCCGGGGCTGATTACATTCTCAAAAAGCCATTCACAAGGAGAGATGTGGTTAAGCTCATAAACAAAATTCTGGAGTCATCCTGATTTGCAATAACTATTTATAAGGTGAGCGAGAATTTTGTCTGGATGTCATCAGAGATTAAAGGAGGTATGATAACCATGAAAGCTAATGACACTACTAAGTACTTAATTCATGCTGAAATAGAAGCAGAAGGTATTGTTGAGCGTCCTGACGTAGTGGGAGCCATATTTGGCCAAACAGAGGGATTGCTTGGTGGTGATTTGGATCTGAGAGAGCTGCAAAAGACAGGCAGGATAGGGAGAATAGAGGTGAAGATAGACAGCAAAGGTGGGAAGAGCATCGGCGAAATAAAGGTACCATCAAGCCTCGATAAAGTTGAGACCGCCATACTTGCAGCAGCACTTGAAACAATCGAGCGAGTTGGACCCTGTTCTGCAAGGATCAGAGTGCTCAGGATTGAGGATGTGAGGGCAAGCAAGAGGAAGAAAATAGTGGAGAGGGCAATGAGTATTCTCAGAGAATACTTCGAAGAACCAGAAATTGAATCAGAGAAAATAGTCGAAATTGTAAGGCAGGCAATAAGGGCTGACGAGATTGTGGAGTATGGAGAGGAAAAGCTTCCAGCTGGCCCGGCAATAGATGAATCGGATGCAATAATCGTTGTTGAAGGCAGAGCTGATGTGCTGAACCTGCTGAAGCATGGAATCAAAAACGTGATTGCGGTGGAGGGAACAAACATTCCGAAAACCATCATAGAGCTCAGCAAGAAAAAGACAGTCACCGCATTTCTCGATGGGGACAGGGGTGGTGACCTGATTCTGAAGGAGTTGCTGCAAGTTGCAGAAGTTGACTATGTAGCAAGGGCGCCTGAGGGAAAGGAGGTTGAAGAGCTGACCCAGAAAGAAATACTTAAAGCTTTAAGGAACAAGGTGCCGGTGGAGCAGCTTCATGTACTTAAAAAGGAGATCAAGGAGAAAGTACTGGAGAAACCTAAGGATAACATATCTGATGCTTTACGGAAGCACACGGAATCAGTGAAGGGCAGGCTGGCTGCAAGAGTTCTTGACAGAAATTTAAACGTCATAAAGGAGGTTCCTGTGAGGGATCTGGTAAAAATCCTGAAAACAAACAACATGAAGGGCAGTGCAATAGTTTTCGATGGCATCATAACGCAGAGGCTCATTGATCTTGCAGCCAAAAAAGAGTTTGAGTATATCGTTGGAGTCAGACTTGGAAGTGTGGTGAAGATCCCGACATCCCTTAAGGTTATCACCTTTGATCAACTTTAATTTTTAACTCTGCAGCTTTAATTATCAAATCTGCAACTCCATCAGCATCAAAGCTTCCTGAGTTTATTACGAGATCGTAAATCGTCCAGTTGTCTATGTCAATGCTGTAGAATTTCCAGTATCGCCTTTTTTCGAGTTCTTCTCTCAGTTTTGTATCATGCCTCACAGCAGCTAAATCCTTCCCTTCCCTTTTTGCTATCCTTGAATATCTAATCTCAGGTTCTGCAAAAATCCAGACTTTCAGGTCAGCATCTTTAACGAACCATCCCGAAAGCCTGCCCTCAACCACTGCATTTCTTTCTTTTTCTGCCATCTCCTTTTGTGTTTGATCTATGAGTCTGTCTATCTCCGGGTTTTCTTCTGCATACTGGCTGAACTCTTCAAGAGTCATTCCTTTTTTTGCGGCAAGCTGTCTGAAGATTTCTCCGGCAGATATAAGCTTTAATCCAAGTTTTTGGGCTACAATTTTTGCTGCACTTGTCGTACCGCTTCCAGGAGGTCCTGAAATGGTTATTTTCATATCAGACACCAACCTTCAAGACCTTTTTTATGATCTGACCGAAAGTTACAGAGCAGAGCAGATACCAGAAAAGCCACCATGGGAAAATTAGAACAGGTGTAACGACATGGATCTCTCCCATAAACGGGGAGTTTAGGATGTACAGCTCCGGGATAAGAGTTTTCAAAAATGCCTCAGGAAGCACTGTCGTGAGATTTCCGTAGTCTGCTGTTCCTGTGATAAGCTCGTAGCTGGCGGATGCCTTCTCCCAGAGCCATGCAAAAATTGGAATTGT